>JAQTRB010000127.1 GCA_028712015.1 Syntrophales bacterium | reverse complement strand
TCAACATCAAGGGAGAGTCGGAAAAACTAAGCAAGAATGTCCTGCAAAACGAATATGCCAAAGAGATCGCCCCGGGTTTCGGCGCCAAGGGGATGACCTGGATGCGGGTGATCGACGGCGCGCTGGAGTCAAATGTCGTCCAATTTTTCAGCCGGGACGAGCAGAAGGCCATCATGGAGAGGTTCGACGCCCAGGACGGCGACGTGATCATCATGATCGCCGATGCCTCCTATGAGACGGTCGTCTCCGCCCTCGGACAGATCCGCCTCCACCTCGCCGAACGTCTCGAACTGATCCCCGCGGGCGTTTTTTCCACCCTGTGGGTCACGGATTTTCCCCTCTTCACCGCCACGGAGGCGGGCATCACCTCCAGCCATCACCCCTTCACCTCGCCGGACCGGACCGATTTCGATCCGACCAACCGGGAAGAGCTCCTTTCGTTGCGATCGCGGGCTTATGACATCGTCGTCAACGGAGAGGAACTCGGCGGCGGCAGCATCCGGATTCATGATCCTCAGCTACAAGCCAGGATCTTCCAGGCTTTGGGCCTCACCCAAGCAGACGTTGAGGAGAAATTCGGCTTTTTTCTCCGTGCTCTCGCTTTCGGCGCTCCGCCGCACGGCGGACTGGCGCTCGGCATGGATCGGGTCATCTCGATGATCCTCGGCGCGAACTCCATCCGGGAGGTGATGGCCTTTCCAAAGAACCGGAGTGCTTACTGTCCGCTGACGCAGGCCCCATCGGCCGTCGGCACGGATCAGCTCCGGGAGCTGGGCCTCCTCGAACCAAGAGGGACAGCGCCATTTGCCGGCGCCGATCCGCAGCAGAACTTGCTGGAGTCCCTTTCCTGGGTATCCCGGATCCAAATCGACGAAGCCCAGAAACCCGTGATAGAAGCCGCGCTGGAAGAGGCCGTCCGCCTGGCCGACAGGGTCAACGAAAGCGCAGGCAACGAAACGCCGCTCTTTGCCGTTTCGATCCCCGAGAACCGCATGCGGGAAAAGGGTCCGGCGCGGCGATCTCCCCTGGCGGAGTCGGGGGAACTCTTCAAAAATGCACCGGCCATGAAGGGAAACTATTTCAAGGTGGCCAGAATCCTGGAATAACGCGGAAGGGGAAAGTCATGGAATCGGACGTTTCTATCCATTGCAACGCCTGCCCGGCGATGGGGTCGGCCCCGTTGACGGGAAAATCCTTCGCCGTCCAGCACAATATCTCCGTCCGCGGTTGGCGGACAGAGGCCGGCACCTCGGCTCTCAAAGGATTTGTCGCGGTAGAAAACGCAACGATCGTCGATCGCCTGCGGAAGGCCGACGCAACGATTGTCGCCATCGACGGCATGAGCGAACTGGGATTCGGTCCCGACGGAAACGCAGCGACCGCGGTCCTCTTGCAAGGCCGGGCGGACATGGTCCTGATGACGGACATGATGGGGGAGGCGCGCATCACGGCCGCGCGCACCGGTATCTTCGCCTTCAAACCCACGCACGGCATCGTTTCGCGCTACGGCTGGATCGGCTTGGCGCCATCGATGGAATGTTGCAGCCTTCTGGCCCGGACACCGCAAGAGATGGCCTGCGTCATGGGGGTCATGGCCGGCGAGGATGAGAGAGACTTTTCCCTCTATCGCGGCGAGATGCCCGACTTCACGTCAGGGGCGCGGAACGCCCGCCTTATCCGGAAGATCGGTGTCGCCAGAATGCCCCTCTCTGCCTTGAGTAAAGGGGAAGCCGGCGCCTTCCGGAAAGCTCTCGACCGACTCGGTGCCATGGGCCTTGAGGTGCGCGATGTGGACATTGCCGACCAGGATCTTTTTTCGGTCGTTCACCGCGTCATCGGTTCCGTCGAGGCTTCATCAAGCTGCGGCAGGTATGACGGCGTTCGGTATGGTTACCGGACCGCGGCCTCGATGAAGAACTGGAACGACATGTATCTCCAGTCCCGCGGCGAGTCCTTCGGAATGCCCCTGAAGGCCTACCTGTTTCAGGGGGCCTACTTCCAGTTCAAGAATTACGCCGCCTTCGAAAACGCCGCCCGTATCCGGGCCCGACTGGTCCACAACCTGGAGGACTTGCTGACCCAGGTTGACGTTCTGATCTCCCCCACCCGTCGCGGGGCCGCACTCAAATGCCCGAACAAGACCGTGGACGATATCTATGATGAATGCGCCCTGACGCTGTCCGCCAACGTGACGGGGTTGCCCGCCGTCCAGATTCCGGGCTACGTTATGGACGGCGATGCCGATCTCGGACTTCAGGTGATCGGACCGCGGCTAAGCGATGCCCGGTTGCTGTCGTTGGCGGTTTCTTTATCACATGGCACGTAAGGAGCGGACAAACATGGAACAGGAAGCGGTCATCGGTCTGGAAATTCATGTGGAATTGAATTGCGCCACGAAAATGTTCTGCGACTGCCCCAACGACACAAGCGACGATCCCAACCGCAACACCTGCCCCATCTGTCTGTGGTTTCCCGGCGCTATCCCGCGATTCAGCGCCGAAGCCCTGGAAAAAGCCGCATTAACGGCTCTGGGATTGAACTGCACCCTTCAGCCGTTGAGCGCCTTTGACCAGAAGGTCTACTACTACCCGGACCTTCCCAAGGGATACCAGCTATCCCAGGCCCACCTTCCTCTTGCCCGAAACGGTTGGCTCGATATCGTCGGTGAGAACGGGCAGACAAAACGCTTGCGGATTCAGAAGATTCACATGGAAGAGGACGTGGCGAAACTCGTTCACGAGACGGAGGAACGGACGCCCATCAGCCTGGTCGATTTCAACCGCGCCGGCGTCCCCCTGATCGAAATCGTGACGGAACCGGATATCAAAAGCCCCTATGAAGCCATGGAATTCGTCCGTACTCTGCGGACCCAGATCCGTTACATCGGAACGGCGGAGGGCAGCCTGGAGGCGGGCACCATGCGCATGGATGCCAATATTTCCCTGCGGCCCAAGGGAACCGACCAGCTCAACACCAAGGTGGAGGTGAAAAACATGAACTCCATCCGGCATGTGGGAGATGCCATCGGTCATGAAATTTCCCGCCAGGCCGCGGAGCTCGCCAAGGGAGAGCCCATCGTTCTGCACACCCGCCTCTGGGACCCGGTTAAGAACGAAACCGTCGCAATGCGCGGTAAGTTCGAAGGCCCCTGTGTTCCCGATCCCGCCGTGCCGCCGATCGTTCTGACGGAGGCTTGGCGAAACGAGATGCAGATGAAACTCCCGGAGATGCCGTCCGTAAAGGCGGAGCGATTCGTCGGTCAATACCGTCTGACTCGAGAAGAGGCCCTGATGATGAGCGCGGAGAGGGATCTTTCGGAATACTTCGAAGCGGTCGTTCAGCAAAATGTTTCTCCCCGCACGGCCGCGCACTGGATCGCCACGCAACTTCTCCCCGCCATGAGGGAACGCGATCAGGGCTTTGCCGACATGCCCATTCCACCGATGCGGCTGGCCGGCCTGCTGGCGATGTTGGAAAAAGATGAGATCAACGCCAATGCCACCCGGGACGTCCTTGCCCGTCTTTTCGAGACGGAGCAAAGTCCGGACCAGATCATCGAGCGGTACGGTTTCCGGCAGGTTTCCGATACAAATGCCCTCGCGGCCCTTGTCGAGTCGGTTCTGGAGGCCAACCCTTCCGCGGTGAACGATTATCGCAACGGTATCGCCAAGGCCGCGGGATTCCTGATCGGGCAGGCGATGCAGGCATCAAAAGGAAAGGCCAACCCCAAACGGATCAAAGAAATCCTGACGAACAAGCTCGCCTGATAGACCGATTGTTAGCGGCGGCAGAGATTTTCTCAAACGGCGTTCACGAGGTGACCCGACCGCAATGGCAAAGCTGAAAACGATTCTGCGCAACCGGAATACCATTTTCCTGCTCGCTCTCGCCGCAGGGTTCTCTTTTCCCTCGGCAGCCCCGACGATAAGGCATCTGGTCCTCCCCGCTCTTGCCCTGGCAATGACCCTCTCAACGATGGAAATCGGGAACGACTCGTTTGCTCGCCCCCGCACCCTTCTTTTTCCGGCCCTGATCGGGATCGTCATGAGCTATGTCGTCTTGGGGAACGTCATCATCGTACTGAGCGCGCTGTTGATCCGCGAGGAAGCGCTTTGGACCGGTTTTGTTCTGCTGGCGGCGGTGCCGCCGGCCATTGCCGTGATTCCCTTCTCCGGATTTCTCCGTGGCAACGGTTGGATGTCGATGGTCGGCACGATCGGCGCTTACCTGGGCGCGTTGGTCATCATGCCGATCATGGCCCTGACCCTTTTACGTTCCGCCTCATTCGATCCATTCAAACTTCTGATGATCGTCCTGGAATTAATCGTCCTTCCGCTGGCCCTCTCACGACTTCTGATCCGGAAAGGTTGGAGGGAGCGTATCGAACCTTACCGGGGAACCGCCATCAACTGGAGTTTCTTTATCGTCCTGTATGCCATGATCGGCCTGAACCGCGATCTGCTAATCGACGAGGCAAAATCGTTTCTTCTCGTCGCTTTGATCTGTCTTCTCTCCACGTTTCTTCTTGGCCTTCTGATCGATTGGGTTTGCGGCCTGTTTCACATCACGAAAGAGACGCGAACCAGCCTTGTCTTGCTCGGAACCCTGAAAAACCAGGGGCTATCGAGCGGCCTTGCCCTGACGCTCTTTGGTCGGGAGGAGGCCATCCCCTCGGCGGTGGCGACCATCATCATGATCGCGTTCATCATGTGGCTGGATTTCAGGAAACGTCGGGATCGGAGAAACCATGACCCGGAAGGAGGTGGTCGGCGGTCGCAGCTTGAAAAGAGGTCTGTTTAGGAACCAGGGTTATCCCGAATCAAGGGTGTCATGGGTTCGAAAGAACCGTGAAGGGAAAAGGAGGGAGCATCCTATGATGGAATATCCTTTGTTGCTGAGAACATCCCTGTTGAGGGCGTCGATGTATTTCCCCAAGAAGGAAGTGGTTTCGGTCTATCCCAACCATGAGATCTTCCGTTACACCTATGCCGACTATTTCAAACGAACCTGCCGACTCGCCCACGCCCTGGAGTCCCTGGGCGTAAAAAGAGGCGACCACGTGGCGAGTATGGCGCTGAACACCCACCGTCACCTCGAACTCTACTTCGGCGTCCCCTGCGTCGGCGCCGCACTGCACACGACGAATTTCCGCCTCCCTCTCCACCATCTCGCCTACATCATCAACCACGCCGAGGACAAGGTGATGTTCGTAGACGAGGATCTGGTATTCATCGTCGAGGCGATTAAGGACCAGCTCAAGACCGTAAAGCACTACGTCATCCTGTCGCAGAGCGGCAAGATGCCTCAGACGGGCCTCTCTCCCGTGACTCTCTATGACGAACTCATCGATCGGTTCCCCGACCACTATGATTTTCCGGACGACTTGAGCGAATGGGACCCGGCCCTCATCTGTTACACGTCGGCGACGACGGGCGATCCCAAAGGCGTCGTCTACTCTCACCGAGGTCTCATTCTCCACAGCTACGCCGTGGGCTTCATGTTCCGGAACGCGGAAGAGGACTGCGCCCTGCATATCGTCCCGATGTTCCATGCCAATGCCTGGGGATTGCCTTTCGTCAGCGTCATGTCCGG
>JAQTRB010000126.1 GCA_028712015.1 Syntrophales bacterium | reverse complement strand
CGGTCGCGGTGCCGACTTGCTCCCGGTACCGTTCGGTATTGATCCTGAAATTTTCTTCGGCTTGTTCGATGGCCTTTTTCGCCACCTGGACCTGCTTTGCCGCTTCGTGGAGGAGAAGGAAGGCATTTTTGACCTCAAGGGTGATCTGATCCCGGAGGTTGGCCAGAACGTCCGCCGCCCGATTCTCACGGCTGATACCGGCCTCGACACGGTTTCTCGTTTTCCCCCATTCCCAGAAATTCCACTTTGCCGCCGCCATCACGTACCAATTTTCCTGGTCCTGGTAAGGGCTTCCGGCGACGCCCGGCGTGTCCCCATATTTCGCATAATTCCCGATCAACGAGACGTTCGGATAATATTCGCTTTTCGCAAACTTGACCATACTCTTCGCCTGCTCCAGCCGCAGGAGGTACGACCGGATCTCCGGTCTGTTCTTCAGGGCTTCGGCAATACAGACGTCCAGAGTTTTTTCGAAAGGCCTTTCATTCAGGATATCCTCGACTTCGACGGGGGCATTGATCTCTCTTCTGAGGAGCGTGTTGAATTTGGATTTGGCCATCTCCACGCCGTTTTCCGCCCGAAGTAGAAGCTGCCGGCCGTTTGCCAGCTCGACCTCGGCAGCGAGGAGGTCATTCTTGGGAATGGCGCCGACGTCATAAAACGCCTGGGCCATATCTCTGTGGGCCGTCAGACGCGCGAGGGACTGTCCGGCCACGGTCAGAATCCGATCCGCCTTCAGAATATTGAAATAGGCGATTTTCACCTCCTGGACGACGTCCTGAACCGTTGCGATCTCATCGAACCGGGCGATGTCCTCGCCGATGCGGCTTGCCTCATAATTCGCCGTGATGCCGCCACCGGCAAACAGGGGCTGCGCAACCTCCACGTCCCAATTATAGTTGTCCCTCGTTCCGGCCTGGTAGGTAGAGGACGGAATCTTCACCGCTCCGATCGGCGCCGGCAGGATCATCGAGTATCCCGGAGAGGTTACGGTCGGATCGTTGTTGAGCCGGGTATAGCTGTAGGATGTGCTGAATCGGGGTAGAAAACCCGTGAACGCTTCCCGGCGCTGCGCCTCGGCCCCCTTGATCCCCTCCCGCGCCGCGTGGATCAGGACACTCCTTTTCAGAGCCAGATCGATGCTTTCGGAAAGCGAGACCGTCTTGAACGTCTCCGCCGCAGAGACGACCGTCCCCATTGCGGCAATCACGGTCGCAATGGCTCCGCAGAGAAACCAGTTCTTGGTTCGCATTGTTCACGCCCTCACGCGGGAAAATGCCGGTCATCCACGTAACTTTTTCGACGAGAGATGCCCCTTTTTTATCGAGGATTGCGGTATATGCCTTCCCCTCGCCCGCCCGAAATACCGGCAACCTGTCGACGATGAATTCGAATGCCGCCGTCCCCGGCCGCTCACTCCCGGAATCCCCGGCCTGCTTCTTCTCCAAAGGCTACTTCTTTTTCGCGTCCGCTTCGGCGATACGCCTCTTCGTTTCAGCGATGAAGAAGTTTACCTTATAATCGAGGCCGACATTCGCATACTCTTTTGAGATTTTTTCAAACCGTCGCAGGGCCGCTCGATACTCATTGTTTTTGAAATAAAATTCTCCGACATGGAATTCATGATCACCCAAGGTCTTCTTGCAATCCCGGATCATTTTCTCGGCCATGACGGCGAATTTGCTTCCGGGAAAGCGGGCCGATAGCCTCTCGAACTCCTTGAGCGCCTTCAATGCTTCCGACTCGTCGCGGTCGATCGTGGTGATCTCGCTGTAGTGGCACATCCCGATTTGATACATGACATAGGGAAGGTTTTCATTCGTCGGATGAAGATTCAGAAATTCGCTATAGGTCAGTCTCGCCTCGCGGTACTGCTTTCCGCTGAAATAGGAGTCTGCGATTCCAATCTCCGCCATGATGGCAAGCGTACTCAAGGGATACTCTTCCTTGACCCGCTGGAAAAGTTCGATGGATCGCTTGAAATTCTTATCCTGAAACTCTTGCAGACCCTGCTGATAGAGACCTTCCGGGGTGGCGCGGGCCATTTCCACCTTCTTCGTCCAGGGCAACCAAATCTTGCAACCGGAAAGCAGAAAGAGGACCGCCAGCACGGCCAGAAATATTCTTTTATTCCGTGTGGTCATCAAGTATGATCTCCTACAGGGCCTTTTGGATGAACGACTCCAGACGTTCTTTCGAAACCAGGCCGATCAGCGTGTCGAGAACCTTCCCCTCCTTAAAAAGAACCAAGGTCGGGATGCTCATAACGCCATAGGTTGCAGCCGTCTTCGGGTTGTCGTCGATGTTGATCTTTGCCACCCTGACTTGATCCCGGTATTGAACGGCCAGTGCCTCGACGGCAGGACCGATGGCCTTGCAGGGACCGCACCACGGCGCCCAGAAATCGACCAGCGCGGGTTTATCCGCCTTGAGCACCACCTCCGCAAAATCGCCGTCGCCGACATGTACCAATGCTTCTTCTCCCATTCCGTTGCCCCCTTTCTGCAATTCTCTGATGGCGGTTATTATCGCATGGAATCACGGACAATGTCAATTGGAGATCTCTCTTCCCACGGTCCTTTCGGTTACCTTTAAGGTGCGGCAATGGGTCTCCTTGAAGATCTCTTCCCGGGCAACAACGCGGGATATTGTTCGGATCCTTCGACGCGGCGTTTTTGACAGAGGCCGGACGTTCTGTTATACATTCGGCCGTATCTCATTTCACCATCGGACAAAGGAGTGCGCATGAAACCGCTGGGCATCATCTCGGGTACCGTCCTGTTGCAGGGAAAGGGAATCTTCACCGATCTTCGTGAAGAAACGGCCGAAACGGAATTCGGCCCGGCGGCGCTCTTTTGCTCCGCCGGCATTGTCTTCATCGCCCGTCATGGAACGGAACCCCACGGCCACATCCTGCCGCACCTCATCAACCACAAGGCCAACCTGGCGGCGCTCAAGGCACGCGGGGTGCGGGAAATCCTCGGCGTTCATTCGACCGGCGCTCTGAAACGCCGCTTGAAGCCGGGGATGCTGGTCGTCCCGGATGATTACATCCTGCTCGGCGCGGGACCTACGGTTGTCCGGGAAAAGGCGACTCACATCGTTCCGGTTTTGAGCGCGGAGGTCCGGCGCAAATGGCTGGAAGCGGCCCACGACTGCGATGTGGATTGCATTGACGGCGGAATCTACTGGCAGACCAGCGGCCCCCGTTTCGAAACGCGCGCCGAGATTGCGATGATGTCGCAGTTTGCCGATCTCGTCGGAATGACCATGGCCAGCGAGGCCGTCATCGCCCAAGAGCTGGAGATTCCGTATGCCTCTCTCTGTTCCGTAGACAATTTTGCGCACGGTCTGGAGGAAAAGGCATTGACGCTGGAGAAAATCCTCTGGCATGCCCGGCGCAACACCGAGGCAACCCTCCATGTCCTGACGCGGTATATCGAGCGGGATGCCCGGACATCCGAACCGGCCTAAGAGACTGTTGAAAAAAAACATCCGCTATCAGAAGGCCCCGAGCTGGCATGGTTTGATTCGGATCTTTTGCGCTTCACAGACCGCGGAGACCTCCGTTCTCGCGATCTTGAGTTCCGTGGCGATCTCCCAGGCCGCCCTGCAGGGGAGCCTTCCATCGGCAAGACGTGCACGAACGGCCGCTTCAAGATCCGCGGAGACCGCCGCCGCCGCGCCGACGGCTTTTCCTTCGGCATATCCGAACAGACCAAGCTGGCAACGACGGATACGCAGCTCCAGCAGATCGAGTGTTCGGCCGATTTCGGGCAGCGAAACCGACAGCGTTTTCGCAATCCGCTCGGCCTCGGCACAGGCAAGCTCCCCCCCCGCGGCTTTTTGACGAACCGCCTCGACGATCCGCTGATCCGGAGTCGCTCCCGGCTTGTGTTTGGCGGCATAGCGCCCCGCATCGGAGTGTGTCATGGTCTTGTCCTCAGTATTTCATGTAATGAAACGGCTCGATCGCCGAAAGCGCCTCGGCATCCAAGGTCTGAAACCCATTCTTCTGAAGAAGCTCTTCCGCCTTCTCGATCTGGTCGACGCTGACCACAAAGACCGCCTTTCTGTGGCCTTCGAGCACGAACCCATAGGCGTTGTTGATATTCACATTTTCCACGAGCAGGAGCTGCGTCAACCGATCCAGCCCCCCCGGTTGATCGGGGATGACCACGGCCAGGACCCGGCTCAGAGAGACCGTCATGCCGGCCTTCGTCAGCGCCTTTTCGGCGCGCGCGGGATCATCCACGATCAGGTTGATCACGCCGAAGGTGTCGGACGTGGAGATCGTCGTCGCCCGGATATTGATCTTCTCCTTGGCCAGGACCCGCGTGACCGCCGCCAGCCTTCCCGGCTTGTTTTCCGCAAAAATCGAAAGCTGATAGGAAACCATGGGACCTCCTTCCCTCTACGAATCCTTTCGGTTGTCGATCACCCGCTTCGCCTTCCCTTCGCTTTTCGGAAGGCTGTCCGGTTCGACCAGATCGACCTTCGGCGTGATCAGAATGTCGCTTTTGAGCTCCTCCATGATTCGCCGGCGCAGGGCCTCCAGTTGTTTTAGATTTCCACCGAAGAACTCTTTCTGAACCTCCACCTTGACCGTCATCGAATCGTTGTAGTCCGTCCGTTCGAGGATGATGACGAAGTTCGTCCCGACGCCGGGGATTTCCATGAGCTTTTTCTCGATCTGAATCGGGAAGATGTTCACCCCTTTCAGGATCATCATGTCATCGGTCCGTCCCTTGATCCGTTCGATCCGCCGGTGGGTCCGTCCGCAGGGACAGGGACCCGGGATGATCCGGGTGAGATCCTTCGTCCGGTAGCGGAGAATCGGCATACCCTCCCGAAGCAGCGTCGTCGTAACCAGTTCTCCCTCTTCACCGTCGGGAACGGGATTGAGGGTCACCGGATCGATGATCTCGACGATGAAATTGTCCTCCCAGATATGCATCCCATTTTGCTCCGGGCACTCGAAGGCAATGCCGGGACCATTCATTTCCGACAAGCCATAGGAGTTAAACCCCTTGAATCCGAAAAACTCCTCGATCTTTCGTCTCATCTTCTCCGAATGTGGCTCAGCGCCCATATAGGCGAGCCTGAGTTTTGTATCCCTCCGAGGATCGACGCCGACTTCTTGAAAGACGGTCGAGAGGTGGAGGGCGTAGCTGGGGATGATGTGAATCGCTGTCGTCTCGAAATCCCGCATGAGTTGTATCTGACGCTTGGAGTTCCCTGCTCCGGCGGGAATCACCAAAGCCCCGATCTTCTCCGCGCCGTAGTGGAAGCCCAATCCCCCCGTGAAGAGACCATAGGTCATCATATTCTGAAAGACATCCGAGCGGCGCATCCCGGCCATGTACATGGAGCGGGCCACAAGATTCGACCAAGCATCGATGTCGGCGGCCGTATGAAAGATCACCGTAGCCCGACCGGTTGTCCCCGAGGAGGAGTGCATCCGAATCAGTTCGTCCCGGGAGCAGGCAAGAAAACCGTAGGGCCAGTTCTCCCGAAGATCTTCTTTTGGGGTCAATGGCAGTTTTTCAACATCGGCCACGGTTCGAATGCTGCCGACATCCAATCCCATCGCCTCGAAACGCTTCGAGTAA
>JAQTRB010000125.1:2970-5613 GCA_028712015.1 Syntrophales bacterium | reverse complement strand
AGATCCGCGACGTGGAACCCTTTGCCGGCCGGGAAACGCTGGAGGGCGACCTGAAGGCCCTGCGACGCAAGACGCACCAGACCATCCGGAAGGTGACCGCCGACATCGAAGAGCGGTTCCACTTCAATACCGGGATCAGCGCGGTAATGGAACTGGTGAACGCTCTTTACCAGCTGCCACACCCAAAGGCGGACAACCGGTTGGGGTTTTCCGTCGTCCGCGAGACGGTCGAAACGATCATCCTGCTTCTCTCTCCTCTGGTTCCCCACATCACCGAAGAGCTCTCGACCCTCATCGGCCGAAAGGAGAGTCTGGCCGATGCGGCCTGGCCCACGTTCGATCCCGCGGTCGCTTCGGAGGAGGAGATTACGATCGTCATTCAGATCAACGGCAAGGTTCGGAGCCGGATCAACGTGCCCGCCGATGAGGAGGGAGAGAAGATCAAGGCCCTGGCGCTTGCCGACGAACGGATCGCAGGCCTCACGGAGGGGAAAAAGGTCGTCAAGGTGGTGTATGTACCGAAGAAGTTGGTGAACATCGTCGTTCCTGGATAGTCGCTATTCCGGATCATCCCCGGGTTCCGGACGATTGTACGGGGAAAAAGTGTTTTGATGAGGTGTGATATGAATATCGGAAGGGGCCATATTTCCGGATGGAGCATGAGGAACGGCGTCGTGACGACCCTGATCGCGTTTCTGCTGATCGGTTGCGGATACCACATGGAGGGAGGACGGGGAACATTCGCTCCCGACGTCCGAACGGTCTTTGTGGATGTTTTCAAGAACAATACCAGCGAAGCCAATGCCGACAGCATCTTCCGAACGGCATTCAATGACGAGATTGTCAAGAACGGCCATTTCAAAATTGCTTCCGGTCCGGGCGAGGCGGACGCGATCTTCCGGGGAACCGTTCTGAGCATGCAGTCCTCGACGCTCGCCTACCAGACGACCAACCTCTCGGCCGAAAACCGGATCACGGTCGTGCTTCGGCTTTCCTTTGAGGAACGAGCGAGCGGCAAGGTGCTCTGGGAACAGGAGACATATACGGCAACCGGAGATTACCGAGTGACTGCGGTCGGCGCGACGGAGTTCAGCCGCCGAGAAGCCCTCACCAAGATGGCCAAAGACGCAGCCGAGAGGATCTATCGTCTGATGTTATCCGATTTCTAACGGAGAGAACGCCTTCGGGTTGAGGATTAGACCTTCAGGGTATTGACCCGCTTCGTCAGTCGGGCGATTTTTCGCGCGGCCGCTTTCTTGTGGAAAGCCCCCTTCGCCGCCGCCTTGGCGATCGCCGGAACGGCCTGGGCCAGCGCCGCCTTTGCCGCTTCCGCATCCTTCTTCTCGACGGCTTCCACAACGGTCTTTACGCCCGTCTTGATTTTCGATTTCACGGCGTTGTTGTATTTGCAGTGTTTGTCGGCCTGCCTGCTTCTCTTTTCCGCGGATGTGTGTGTCGCCAAAAAAAGTCCTCCTTCAATTCTTTTTGAACAGGGGCGCATTTCTATATGAATTTTGGGTCCTTGTCAAGTTGAAAGTGGCCGCAGGTATCGTACCTGCATTTCCAGCCGATCGAATTCCAGGGTCCTGATGGGGGCCGCTCCGGCTAAACTCGTGGAGCGTGGCTTACATGTTGGAACCGGAATCATTCCAGTTGAATGCCTGGTATCTTGTTTCCGTTGAGGTATCAACTTTTTTAAACCTTTTTAAAATTTTTTCTTTAGATCCCTGCACCGCGTTCGAACATCTCCTCCCGCGTCTGGGCCTGAGTGATCCGGCTTCCCGGCGGTAAACCGCGAACCAGCCAGACGTTTCCGCCGATCACCGAACCGTGGCCGATCGTCACCCGGCCGAGGATCGTTGCCCCGGAATAGATTGTCACGTCATCCTCGACGATCGGATGCCGGTCGATGCCGCGGACCATCTGCCCCTCTTCGTCCAGTTGGAAGCTCTTTGCCCCCAAGGTGACCCCCTGATAGATCCGGACCCGGCTGCCGATGATGCAGGTCGCCCCGATGACAACCCCGGTCCCGTGATCGATGAAGAATCGTTCGCCGATGGTCGCCCCGGGATGGATATCGATCCCCGTTGCCCCGTGGGCCGCTTCGGTGATCATCCGCGGGATAATCGGCACTCCAAGCTTGTGCAGTTCGTGGGCCAGTCGATAACTGGTAATCGCCAGAATTCCCGGGTAGCTGAAGATCACCTCGTCGGGGTTGGCGGCCGCGGGATCCCCTTCATAGGCAGCCTGAACGTCCAAGACAAGCGTCTTCTGCACTGCGGGCAACCGCAGAAGAAATTCGCCGGTCAGTTCCTGCGCCTTCTGGTCGCAGAAGGCCGCGCAGCCCGGGCCTTCCTCGCAGATAAAGCAGAGCCCCCGTTTGATCTGCTCCTGAAGCTCAATCCGGATGTGGTCCAACGTGGACCCGACGTGGAAACAGATGCTCTCCTGGCCATGATCGGAAAAACCAAAATACCCCGGAAAAAGGACGGCACGGAGCGATTCGACAACCGCCCCGATTGTCCGCCGGGAGGGCAAGGCCTGATTTTGCCCCCGTTTCTTCATGCCGGCGGTCGATCCGTTTTCCGAAGCGCAGAGAACCTCCACGAGCCGTGGGAAATCCACTTCCGTCTTGATCTGCAG
>JAQTRB010000125.1:0-2870 GCA_028712015.1 Syntrophales bacterium | reverse complement strand
ATCCGGCTGTAATTTATTTATCTTTCCAATGATTTCCACTGAATACCTCCCGTATGATCCCTCCGCCCAGAACGGTCGAATCGTCATAAAGCACGACCGACTGTCCGGGAGCAACAGCCTCCTGCGGTTCCGCGAACCGGACTTCCAGATTCCCTCCTTGATACGAAACCCGGCACCTTGCCGGTCGGTGGGCATAACGGATCTTGGCCCACGCCTCCTCGGGAAAATCCTCGACCAGGCAGTTGACCTGATCCGCGATCAACCCCTCCGATTTCAGTTCTCCCTTCTCTCCGACAACCAACCGGCTTTGTTCGGCGTCGATCGCCAGGACATAGAGGGGTTTTGGCGAGCTGATCCCCAGCCCTCCCCGCTGACCGATCGTGTAGCAGGCAATCCCCCGGTGGCGGCCGAGGACTTTCCCCGCCCGGTTGACAATCTCCCCGGCCTCGATCGGAACGGACCGGCTACGGAGAAAGGCCTCGTGACCCTCCGCCGGCATGAAGCAGATGTCTTGGCTCTCGGGTTTGCTGAAGACCGGCAGCCCCGCTTTGCCGGCGATCTTTCGCACCTCTTCCTTGGAGTACCCGGCCAACGGGAAAAGCACCCTCGGCAGTGCCTCCTTCGGGATGGCGTGAAGGAAGTAGGTCTGATCTTTCCGGCTGTCCTTCGGCGTCTTGAGGAGATAGCGGGCGCCCTCCCTTTCGATGCGGGCATAATGACCGGTGGCCAGACCGTCGAACCCACAAGACAGCGCTTTTTTCAGCAGCACACCAAACTTGATCGTCCGGTTGCATGCAACACAGGGATTGGGCGTCCGCCCCCGGAGATACTCCGCAATGAAGGGTGCGATAACCTGCTCCTCCAGATCCGCCGCGAAGTCGACGACGCAGTGGCGGATACCAAGCGCCTCGCAGACGCCGCGCGCGTCTTCGACCTCCCGCGGACCGCAGCATTTGGCCTTCTCGCCGGCGGCGTGAACAACGCCCAGACGCATGGTCATCCCGACAATCTCCACCCCCGCATCCCTGAGCAACAGGGCCGCGACCGCGGAATCGACGCCGCCGCTCATGGCGACCGCCACCTTCTTCATGCAAACCGCCTTCCCGTCCGGGTGGGATGATCCGGCATCGCTTTATCGCGCCGGTTCATCCTCTCCCCTTTTCTTTCCCGATTGATTGCCAACGGCGCTCTCCGCATCAGCCCTGGTCGTCTTCCTTCCAGCCTGCGACCGCTCGTCCGCCAGGGAGAGCAGAAAGATCGCGTTGAGCGCGCGGAGGTTCGGCCAGAAGCGGATCTCCTTTCGCCCGTTGAGGAAAGCAGCCTTTTCGATCATAAATCCCATCTCCATGCAGAATATCCGGAAATCGGCGATACTGAGAAAACGTACGTTCGGCGTATCGTACCAGCGATAGGGCAACGACGGCGTCATCGGCGCCCGCCCGCCGAAGAAGAGCGAGGTCCGGGCGCCGACATGGGCGAAGTTCGGAAACCCGACAATGGCCCGTGTCCCGACCCGGAGCGCCTCCCGAAGGAGGAAGGAGGCCTTCCGGACCTCCTGGAGGCTTTGGTTCAGAATGACGTAATCGAAACAGCGGTCGGGGTAATCGGCAAGTCCGGTCTGGATATCGCCCTGGCAGACCGAAAGCCCTTTTTGGACGCACTCGTAGATCGCCTTCTCGTCCAATTCGATTCCCTGGACGCGTGCGTCCTTCCGCTGCGACAACAGATCGATCAACTCCCCGTTTCCGCAACCGAGATCGAGGACGCGGGCTCTCGGATCAATCCAGTCGAAGATGACCCGGTGATCCGGACGGATGTCGTTACCGATGATTTCCGTTGTCATTGCCGTTTCCATTTCGCTTTCCGGAATAGTTCCTCTCCAGGAAATGTTGAATCAACGTCGTCTGACCCTCCAGCTCCACCAGAAAGGCGTCGTGGCCCCAGGTCGATTTCAGTTCACAGTAGGTCGCATCGACCCGCTTGCGCTTCAGTTGCCGGACGATCTCCTGGGACTGATGCGAGGGGTAGAGCCAGTCCGACTGAAAGGAAAGGACGAGAAACCGTGTATCGACTCCTTTCCCTGGAATCAGCCGCCCTCCCGACAGATCGAGATAATCCATCGCCTTGGTGATAAAAAGGTAGGAGTTCGCGTCAAAGCGCTTGACGAAGTTTGCCCCCCGGTAGCGGAGGTAACCCTCCACCTCGAAATCGGCGCCGAAATCAAATCCCAACCGACCGTTTTTCAACCTCCGGGAGAACTTCTCTTCCATCGACTTCTCGCTCATGAAGGTGATGTGGCCGATCATCCGCGCCACGGAAAGTCCCTTCTCCGGCTGGCCGGTTTCATAGTAATCCCCGTCTCGCCAGGCCGGGTCCGCCATGATGGACTGGCGGATCACCTCGTTGAAGGCGATCTGCTGCGGCGAATGCTTCAGCGCCGTGGCAATGGGAATGGCGGACCGGACCCGCTCCGGGTAGGAGGCCACCCACTGGAGAGCCTGCATCCCGCCCATCGAACCGCCCGCCACGCAGAGCAACCGGTCGATCCCGAGAAAATCGATCAGATGCCTCTGGGCCTGAACCATATCGGCGATCGTGATGAAGGGAAAGTTCGCTCCGTAGGGCTTCCCCGTCCGCGGATTCACGGAAGACGGTCCCGTGCTTCCCTTGCAGCCGCCGATCACGTTTGAGCAGATCACGAAATAACGGTCCGTGTCGAAGGGCTTCCCGGGTCCGATCATCGCGTTCCACCAGCCGGGGACCTTGTCTCCCGGGGAGAATCCGGCGGCATGGGCGTCGCCGGAAAGGGCATGCAAAACGAGGATCGCATTGGATTTCTCGCTGTTCAATGTTCCGTAGGTTTCGTAGGC
>JAQTRB010000124.1 GCA_028712015.1 Syntrophales bacterium | reverse complement strand
TCTCTGCGGCGGCGGCGGCGTTTCGCTGGCCACCGTCCTTGAAAGCATATGATCGTCCCCGGGGCGGGGGCCTCCCCCGCCCCATTTCCTCAATCCCCTATTTCCCTGATGATATCTCAACGTGTACGACTACCCGCGGGCGCTGCGCCTTTATTTCAGCGATCCCAGCGCCACCCACGCGGCTACCGGCATCCAGGGTCGCGGCACCGAGGAGTCCAAGACGAACGACGTAACGCTCCGCGTCAAGTAAGGCGAGGTCGGCGTCGCGATCGAAATCGGGGCCATCCGGGCGGCGACGGTTCAGGATCTGCTTTCCCGCGTGGAGGTCGTGATCTCCTGCGTGACCGGTACGATGGCCGCCTCAATCGCAAAAGAGGAATTTACTGAAACAACGATTGGAGGAGAATGAGATGAAGCTTTGTTTTAACGCCGGGCCGCAGCCCCTCGAGGAATATTTTCCGTTCGCCAAGGAAAACGGCTTTCCCTGGATTGAACTGAGCTGCAACAACCCAAACAATTTTCTGGACAAGTGGAACCCCGCGCGGATCGACGGAATCAAGAAACTGCGGGACCAGGCCGGAGTCAAGTACGGTCTCCATTCGGCCTCTTTCGTCAACGCCGCCGAGATCGAGCCGACTGTCCGCAAGGCCGTCCAGCAACATCTGCTGGACTACGTCGAGCTCGCCCACCGGTTGGAGGCCCAATACGTGGTGCTCCACTTCGGATACCACTTCAGCCTTTTCATGGACCACGTCTTCGACTGCCTGATCAAGACCTTTATCCCCGTCGTCGAGCTGGCCGAAAAGTTCAAACTTCCGATCGGGATCGAGAACATGAACAAGATCCACGAGGCGGCGGAAATCGCCTATCTCGGCGTGACCATCGAGGAGTTAAAGCGGGTCTTCGACGCCATCCCGTCGGATTATTTCGGCCTGACGCTGGACATCGCCCACGCGAGCCTTCTGCCCGGGGGCCCCGAGTCCTTCATTGACGCCTTTCCCGGCCGGATCGTCAGCACCCATGTCAGCGACAACGACCTGATCCTCGATCATCATCTCCCCGTCGGGAACGGAAAGATCGACTTTAAACTGGTTTTCAAAAACTTGATGAAGGCCGGCTTCAAGGGAACCCTGAACATCGAGCTTCCCCGTTCGAACGAGGACCGTGCGCTGAGCAAGCGGCGACTGGAACCGATCCTCGACGAGCTCGGTATCCTGAAAGAGGCGCTGACACCCTGAGGTTGTTGCGTTTCTGCGGAAATCGAAGAGCCCGACATCCTACCGCCGGAATCGCCGTCTCAGCGGCGGCGGCATGACCAGCAGAATACTAAACAGCCTGAAAAGCGGATAGGCCAGTACGAAGGCCGCGTCGGCGTTGAGCGCCAAGGCGACGACGCTCATCTCGGCGAGCCCTCCGGGGATTGCAACCAATCCGGTCATCAGAACCGGCCCCATTTTTGCGATGCCTTCTTTCAAGATCGCTCTCTTTTCGCTTCCATTCGTTTTCATGCACGATCTTCCGAATCGCGGACACCGGGTTGCGGACAGGGGGGCCGGAAACGGCGAAAGCGAATTCCCCCGGTCGGGACGATCTTTTATCCCGCCCTTTTTTCGAAATCCGACTCCGATCCGGACGGAAAGCGGACGTGCAGGGTTTCGGGAATGCCGATCAGCAGGGGAAGACGGACCAGCAGGTCGATGGCCACAAAGAACAGAAAGATGTACTGCGGTCCGATCCTGTCCCAGATGATCCCCGCGCAAAACGCCAGCACGGCGCTCGTTACCATCTTGAACAGACGGGTAATGCCGGTCCACCTACCCATCTGTTCCGGAGGAACCATCTCGCGTTCGATGGCGGCGACGACCGGTGCGCCGATGAAATAAAAACCCTGCAGAATCCCCGCGATCACCAGGAGTGCCGGCGACGGCGCCGAGATCAGCAGCAGGTTGGATAACCAGAAAAGAGGGATCGTGACATAAAGTACTTTCTTCCGGCCGATCCGGTCCGCAAGCCGACCCAGCGGAATGGCAAAGGCAATCGAGGCCAGAGCCGATCCGGTCACCATGATGCCCAGGATCAGTTCGTCGGCCCCCTTCATCTGGTGCGCGAACACCTGTGTGAAGGGGAAAACCATCCCCAGCGGCAACTGGGAGATGGAGGTGATGACCAGCCATTTCTTCAGATGCCTACCGCCGCGGAACACCCGGCCAATGTCCCGGATCAGGTGCGGTTTCCGGCTTTCCGCCGTGACCCATTTTCGATCCGACAGTTGCGTCGCAACGATAAAATAGGTGCCGACCGTGATCAGAAGACCCACAAAAAACAACGGTCGGATGCCGCCGAGGTTGACGCCGCCGCACCCCATGACGAGCCATACGGCGAAAAGCGGTCCAGCCATCCCCAGCAACCCGGCGGCCAGCGTCTCGCAGATCAGCATTCCCGTGGCACGATCCCGGTTGATCAGGCAGTTTCCGCAGATGGTGGCGCAACTGTTGTTGCTGGTCGAAAATCCCAGCCAATAGCCGATCATCGCAACGATCGTCCATCCCCAACTCTGGGCCAGGCCGTAGGTGAGATAGGAGACGGCCAGGAAACCGATGCCTATGAGGTAAATCCGTTTCGGTCCGATCCGATCGATGAACCAGCCGGTAAAAGGCCCGCAGAGACCGGCAACGATCATGCCGATGCTGTTGACGACGCCCAGTTGGGTTCCCGTAGCCCCCAGCGCGACGATGTAGACGGACAGGTAGGGGAAAACCATCTGGTAGGCCAGCCTTTCGAGGGAAGTGCGCAGGACGGTCACCTTCCAGTCCCGCTGCTGTCTTTTCAGAAAGGAGACTCCGCCGCGGATCAAAACCAAAAGCGGTCCGGATGTTTCCGAACGATTTTTCAATACAGCTTCCTCCCAAGAATTCGCTGATTCTACATCCTGAACAAAGCGGACGCTCTTATCCTTCCGCCGATCAAAAAGCAAGCGCTTTCACCGTCCGCCTTCTGAAAGCGGAACGGCAGCCATTTGAAGACGGAATTCAACTTATTGCCGAATGCGGATAGGAAACGATCGCAAGGCAGGAATGATATGGACCTGAGCTCGGGGAAATATTTTGCCGTTCATTTTTCCGTTCGGACCGCAACGAAAATTTTGTACAATACCGTAACGATCAGCAATCCCAGCGCCCAGACTCCGATCGTAATGGCGATCTCCGGTCCGGTGGGGATGTAATCCGTAATCGTTTCCAGCGGGGAGGGGATGAAGCCCGTGATGACGAGGCCGAGGCCCTTTTCGATCCACAGCGACAGAAAAACGAGGCAGCAGGCCAAGGCCAGAATGGGTTCCCGCGTTCGCGTTCGGGGAATGATCAGCAAAACGAGGGCGATGACGGCGGTGACTGCCGATACGCCCATCCAGTTCGCGATCATATTGTGTCCTTCCAATCCCCGGAAAAGGTAGGTCAGATGGTTCATGTGGCTGGGGATCTGGCTGTAGAAAGCGGTGAAGAGTTCCACCAGCACGAAGAAAATACTCGTCGCCAGCGCATAGGCCACGATCTTGGCCAGGGTCTGGATCGCCTTTTCTCCAGCGTCAAACCGGGTGAACCGCTTCAAAATCAGACAGAACAGGATCAGCAGGGCCGGACCCGAGGCGAAGGCGGAGGCGAGAAACCGGGGCGCCATGATCGCCGTCAGCCAGAAACCCCTCCCCGGCAGACCGGAATAGATAAAGGCCGTAACGGTATGGATGCTGATGGCCCAGGGAATGGAGATGTAGATCAGGGGCTTCACCCACGTCGGAGGCGGAACGCCCTGCTTGTCGCTCTCCAGGACCGTCCAGCCGGTGACGATATTGATCAGCAGATATCCGTTCAAAACGACCATATCCCAGAAGAGGATCGACTTGGGCGACGGGTGGAGAATCATGTTCATCGCCCGGTCGAGGCGCCCCAGGTCCACCAGGACGAAGGTGAGGCACATAATCACCGCGGAGACGGCCAGGAATTCCCCGAGAATGGTGATCTTCCCGAAGGCCTTGTGATCGTGGAGATAGTACGGAAGAACCAGCATTACCGCCGACGCCGCGATCCCGACGAGGAAGGTGAACTGGGCGATGTAGAGCCCCCAAGAAACGTCACGGCTCATGCCGGTGATTCCGAGGCCGTAATCGAGCTGTCTGAGGTAAAAGAAAAAACCGATACCGGTCAGCAGCAGCAGCAACGCCACCCAGATCCCGTATCCGCGACTTCCTTTCAGGGCTTTTTCGAGCACGGCGTCCTCACAAAATGTAATAGATCTGCGGTCCCGTCCCCAGATCCGCTCTCCGGCGGAGCGAATATTTTTCGTTGAGCAGGCGGCGGACGTCCGATCCGGGGTTATCCAGATCGCCGAAGACCAAAGCCTTTTCCTTGCAGGCCGTGACGCAGGCGGGCAGGATCCCCTGCGCGAGCCGCTCCTCACAAAAGTTGCACTTCTCCACCACGCCCTTGGTCCGGGTGGGAAAAGCCGGATCGGTCTTCGGGATGAAAGGCCGGGGATCGCGGTAGTTCATGCTTCTCGAACCATAGGGACAGGCCGCCATGCAGAACCGGCAGCCGATGCAGCGATGGTAGTCCATCATCACGATGCCGTCCGCCCGTTTAAAGGTCGCCTGCGTCGGGCAAACCCGCACGCAGGGCGGATTTTCGCAGTGGTTGCAAAAAACCGGAACGGAAAGATCTCGAATGGATTCCGGCATTCGGGGATGGGTCTCCGCGGGAAAGACATGCGTCATCTTCTCGGCGCCGATCCAATGGACGTCGTCCTTCTTGTTGCCGAAATCGGGCACGTTGTGCGTCCGATGGCAGGCGTCGATGCAATCCTTGCAGCCGGACGGGCATTTCCCGGCGATCGCCACCATGGCCCAGCGTTTGGCCATCAGGGGTGAACCGGTATTCGCCACGCTGGGCGGCAGTCCCGCAGTGGTCGGCGTGCCCGGGCGCTGAGCGCTGTCGAGAACCTTCGCCAGAGGGGGAAAAACGAGACCGGCCGCGGCAATCCCGGCGATCTGTAAGAACTTTCTTCGTGTGGGCGCCATCAGCGGACCTCCCCGGGGATGATATGACAGTTCCAGCAGGCGGGCTTCGCCCCCGCGTAATCGTGGCAGCGGTCGCAGAATTGATCCTTGTTGCTGTGGCATTTCAGGCAGGTCCCGGTCAGGCTGATTTCGTATATCTTTCCGTCCGCCGCCGTATAGGTTCGCTTACCCTCCCGGACGACGCTGTCCCGCCAGTCGTTCAGGAGTCTCATGTGGTTCGCCCTCATAAACGGGGCCGGCTCCATGCAGAGCTTCTCCTGGAGACGTTCGATCGCGGGCGTATCGAGTTTCAGGTCGGGCGGGGAAACCGCCCTCCCCTTCCCATACCAGAACGGGAAACTGGCCGCGATCAGAAAGATCACGATCCCGGCAAGGATGATACCGCGGTTATAGAGTTTCATCGACTGTCTTTCCTTCCAACGGCTCACCGCGCAGGTCGGTTGTTCGTTCCTTCTCACCCTTCATGATCAGGGCATTGGCCACGAGTTCATGCACCCCGGTGACCAGCACCTCCGGCACCCAGTATTCCATCAGCGCGGTCAGGACCGCCCGGTCGATGGCACACATGCAGGTCAGGCGGTTCACCCCG
>JAQTRB010000123.1 GCA_028712015.1 Syntrophales bacterium | reverse complement strand
CGCGGGAGCTGGCCGAACAGATCCATGAGGCCATTGACGGGCTGGGGCGGGCGACGAAGCTCAAAAGCGTCACCGTGTACGGCGGGGTGAATAAAAATCCCCAGATCCGGACACTCCGTCAGGGGGTCGAAATCGCGGTCGCCTGTCCGGGACGCCTGCTCGATCTGGCGGAACAGGGCGAAATCGACCTTTCCCGTGTTGAGGTGCTGGTTTTGGACGAGGCGGACCGCATGTTCGACATGGGCTTTTTGCCGGACATCCGCAGGATCGTCAAGCGGCTGCCGAAGAACCGGCAGACGCTGCTCTTCTCCGCCACAATGCCGGACGACATCCGGAAGCTGGCCGGGGAGGTGCTCCGCGACCCCGTCATCGTCCGGGTCGGCGCCGGGGTTCCCGTATCCACGGTTTCCCATGCCGTCTATCCGGTGGCGCCGCATCTTAAGACGGCCCTGCTGATGAAGCTTCTCGACAAGACGGATACGGAATCGGTCCTCGTCTTCACGCGCACGAAGCACCGCACAACGCGCGTGGCCGAGCAGATGCAGCGGGCCGGTCTGTCGGTCGCCTCTCTGCAGGGCAATCTCTCGCAGAACCGGCGCCAGGATGCGTTGAGCGGCTTTCGCGACGGGAAGTACCAGATCCTGGTGGCCACCGACATCGCCGCGCGGGGGATCGACGTTTCCGGCATATCCCATGTGATCAACTACGACATGCCCGACACCGTCGACGCCTACACGCACCGGATCGGCCGTACGGGCCGCGCCGCGAAGACGGGCGACGCCTTCACCTTCGTGACGCCGGAAGATCGGGGTTTTGTGGGGGACATCGAGCACGTCCTCGGGGAAAAAATCGAAAGGCGGACCCTGGAGGATTTCGACTACAATTTGCCGGCGCCTGCGGGCGGCGGCGGATCCGACAGGTCCTCCCGGCCCTCCTTCGGGAGGCAGGGAAGACCGGCGCCCATTTCACGGTATGCGCCGGCCAAAAGGGGAGGCGATTCCCGTCACGCGGCATCGCGTCCCATGGCGCGCCGAAGCGGTGGAAAATCGCTTGCGGGATGTCCCCAGTTGCGCGGCTCATCCCGGTAACGGTCGAGACGTCGTCGGAAAGGATTTACCAAAACAGAAACTCATAGAGTTTGGGTTTGGCCGTGGTGAGGATCACCCGGCCGCCGAATCCCGCCGCCTTCTTCAGGGCGGCGGTTTTGTTTTTCACCCGGATCTTCGGATCGCCGATCTCCCCGATGCGGTAGACGATCCGGGAAAAGGGCCGGGAAAGGCCGCGGGCGTCGAACGTCCCTCCCGTGTGATACAAATCGGCCACGTCGGCAGCGGAAACGCTCGGCGGGGGCGGACCCCCGGGTTCGGAGAAGGTGACCTGATCCTGGATGATCAGGCCGCCCCGGGCGTAGAAAACCTCCGTGACGTCGTAGCCAAACTGGGAGTTGCGCCAGGTAAGGGTCACCGGCTCGCCGTCCGGCGCCACGACGGAAAGGATCTTCTCCCCCCGGCCTTCCTCCGTCAACTCGATCCGGGTGTATCCGGACGGGGCGATCTGCGACAGAAGCCCAAGGCACAGGAGCGCCACAACCAGCGTGATGATTTTTTTATGACCGCGCATTCGCTGATTCCCCGCAAGACTCTGAAAAAACAAAACCGACGCGTTTGCCCGACCCTTTGCTTTGTTCCGACCAGGATCGGGGAAGTCGGGATGCAGGGGAATCGATTTCTTGGCGGATCGGCGCTTGGTCATGAACCGAGAACCGACCCGCCAAGGATATTCGTGCGGGATTTATTTTGCCGCGCCCTTTTCCTTGAAGTACTTCAGTGCGGCGGGATGGAGGAACTTGAGGGCGTCCGGCGTAACCTGGCCGACGGCGCTCTCCGGCGTCATCTTCGTGGCCCCCTTCCAGACCGCCACCAGTTCGGATTTGTGGTCGAAGATCGCCTTGACGATCTGATAGAGCCGATCCTCGGGGAACGTATCCATCGCCTGGAGGACGGCCGTAATCGCGATCGTTTCGACATCTTTGTCCAAAGCGGAGTACGAGCCCTTGGCGAAAATTGTCTTGTGGAAGACGCCGGGATTCTCTTTCATGATCTTTTCTGCAATTTCCCCTGCGATCGGCAGCATGACCATCTTGAGGCCGGGGGTGGAGGAGAGGTCGATGATGGAGGAAGTCGGCACGGCGCCGCTCCAGAAGAAGGCGTCGATCTTGCCGTCCTTCAGAGCCGCTACGGACGGGCCCGCCCCAAGCTTTTCCCGCTTGAAATCCTTGTTCCAGTCGATCCCGAGCGCCCGCAGTACGTAGTCGGCCTGCTCCTCGGTGCCGCTGTTCGGGGCGCACGTGGAGACGCGCTTGCCTTTGAGGTCCATGATCGATTTGATCCCGCTTCCTTCCTTTGTCACAAGGTGGAGCGGTTGCTCGTAAAAGCCGAGAACCATTCGTACCTTGTGTTTTCCGGAAAGGCCCGGCACCTTACCCTCGTTTGCCCATCCGATGTGATAGTCATAGGCAAAGGCCAACCCCGCCTTCCCGGCCGTCAGCAGCTTCAGGTTGTCGATTGCGGCCGTTGTCGCCTCGGCGGAGGCCTCGGTATGGGGAACGTACTTGCCGATGACACCGCCGATCGCTCCGCCCAGCGGATACCAGACGCCGCCGGTGCCGCCCGTCACGATGCTGAAAGAGAGTTTGTCCACTTTTGCCTGGGCGCCGACGCTGCCGGCAAATGCCAGCGATATCGACAGGATGATCGCCAAAGCTGCCATGGTTCCATATTTTCGAACGTTCATAGCACTCCTCCTCGAATGATGTTATCGACAGGACGTCATTGCCCTGAACCTTTGGATGCCCCCGCAGAAAATCCTCCAGGTTCAAACAGATCCTCAAAATCTTATTGCCGTCCAACGTCCTCCGGCGATCCGCCGGCGACCGGCTTTTGGCTCGTCCACAGATGGTAAAGAAGCATCAGGACGCCGACCCCCGGTGGCGCCAGCCCCGCCACGGACAGGCCGATCGGGGAGATCACCATGCCGATCGCGACAATGATCAGCAGGATCCGCTCCACCAAGGCGAGGGGCTTGCGCAGATAACCGATGATCCCCATGGCCAGGAAAAAGAGAGCCGAGAGGCTCGTCAGCGTGGCGAGGATGAAATCGGGCCCGTTCCCACCGACGATCAGCAGGCTGTTGCCGACCTCGGTCGTGGAAAAGAAGAAAGGAATGAGAAAGGCCGGCAGGGAGTATTTCCAGGCCTGCATCATCGAGCCGAACGGGTTCCCGCCGGTCACGGCCGCCGCCGCGCAGGGGGAGAGTCCCACTGGCGGCGACACCTCGGACAGGACGGCAAAATAGAAGCAGAGCAGGTGCGCCACATGCATCGGGATCCCGATGGACACCAGGGCCGGGGCGACCATCACGACGGTCATGATGTAGGTAGCCGTGATCGGGAGGGACAGGCCGATCAGCATCGATGCGAAGAGGGCCAGGAACAGCGCGGCCAGCGTCGAGCCGCCGCTGACGGACATGATGATCGAGGAGACTTTCAGCCCCAGGCCCGTCAGCGTAAAGGTCCCGACGATGAGCCCCGCGGCGGCCAGCAGGACGGCCACCGGGAGCATGTTCTTGGCCCCTTCGACCATCGCCGTAAAGATCCTGCCGGGGGTCAGCCACTCGTTTCGGTCCCGGCTGACAAAGCTTGTCACGATCGTTGTGGCGATCGCCCCGAGGGCCGCCAATTCAGGCGATTTGTTCCACACGACCAAAAGGGCCACCAGCACCACGATGGACAGAAGGTGATAGCCCTTGGTGCGCATCACCTGCCCGACGGTCTTGGCCTCGGTCTCCGGCGGGGCGAAGCGGAACTTGCGGGCCTCCAGTTCCACCATGAAGAGGGTCCCCACGTAGTAAAGGATCGTCGGGATGGTTACCATGACAACCACCTCCCAGAAGGCGATCCCCATGAACTGCATGATCAGGAAGGCCGCCGCACCCATCAGCGGCGGCGAAAGCACCGCCCCGATTCCGCCGGTGGCGATGAGCCCCGCGGCCATGTTCGGGGTGTAGCCGGCCTTCTGGAGGATCGGCCACATGATCGGCGTGACGGACATCGTCGTGGCGACGCCGCTTCCCTGCGGTCCGCCCAGCAGCGCCGCGGTGATCACCGCGCCCCGTCCGGCGCTGGCCGACTGTCGCCCCATCGTCGCCAGGGAAAGATCCAACCAGAAATTGCCCGCCCCGGCCACGTCCATAAAGGTGCCGTAGACGACGAAGAGCATGACGAAGGAGACACTCACCGACAGCGGCACGCCGAAGATCCCCTCGAGTGTCATGTAGCTGTGGCCGACGATCCGGTCGAGGTCATAGCCCTTGTGGGAGATCACGTCCGGAAAATACTGGCCGAAGATCATATAAAGCAGAAAGCCGATCACGACCGCCGTGAAGACGTTGCCCACCATCCGGCGGGAGATCTCCAGCAAAAGGAGAATCGTCGCGACTCCGAAGAACATGTCCAGGGGTTCCGGCAGGGTGGAGCGGCGGAGAAACGCATCCATATCCGTGAAGGCGTAGGCGATCGTGGCGACGCCCAGCAACGCCAGAATCAAGTCCGGCGCCAGCGTCCAGCGGCCGGCGTTCGGCTTGTACGGGTAAACCAGGAAGGCCAAGGCGAAAATGAAGGCCATGTGGATCATGCGAAAGGCGTAGGTCTCGACGGGCCAAATGGCGCCGTAGATCGACCAGGCCGCGAAACCGACGTAAAGCGCACCGATGACCCAGGCCGCTTTTCCCTGGATTTCCCGCATCTCTTTTCGCCTCTCTATTTGAAAATCCACCGCCGATCAGGCTGGACGCATATTTATCCGCGCTGAGGGAACCCGCACGGACTGCGGGCACTATAAGGGAATGATTTCCGTGTGTCAAGGAGGAACGAGAGAGAACGGGAGAACCGGGGAGATTCATCGGGAATTTCCTCCGGAAAATTCCCCTGGCTTCATTGATCAAATAAACGACCGGCCTCGACGGTTTCCGCCGCTTTAAAGTCCTGCCAGCGCCGCGCAGACGGCGTCCGTCACTTCCCTGGTGGTCGCTTGCCCTCCCAGGTCCGCCGGCATGACTTCTCCGCCGGCCGTAACCGTTTCAATGGCCCCCATGAGAAGAGACGCCGCCGCCTTCTCTCCCAGATGCTCGAGCATCAGCACGGCCGACCAGAAGGTTCCGAAGGGGTTGGCGATGCCTTTTCCCATGATGTCGAAGGCGGAACCGTGGATCGGTTCAAACATGGACGGGTACTTCCGCTCCGGATTCAGGTTGGCCGTTGCCCCCATCCCCAGACTCCCCGAGAGGGCCGCCGCAAGATCGGAGAGGATGTCCGCATGGAGATTCGTGGCCACCAGGACATCCAGGGTTTCCGGCTGGAGGACCATCCGGGTCGTGGCCGCATCGACCAGCATCCGGTCCGTCGCGACGTCGGGATAGTCGGCGGCGACTGCGGCGAAGATCTCGTCCCAGAGGACCATGCCGTGGCGCTGGGCGTTGGACTTGGTCACCAGCGTGAGCAGGCGCCGCGGCCGCTTCCGGGCCAATTCGAAGGCGAACCGCATGATCCGCGAGACCCCGGTCCGGGTGAAGACGGCCACCTCCATTCCCACCTCTTCCGCATGTCCCTGATGGGCCCT
>JAQTRB010000122.1 GCA_028712015.1 Syntrophales bacterium | reverse complement strand
GCATCGGACGGCGCCGTCAGGGTCACCTTGAGCTTCAGCGACGGCGCCACGTTCATCTCCCCGCGGATGTTCCGGATGCGGGTGATCACCTCCATGATCTGCGACATCTCCCGCTCCGCCTCGGGATCGGCGACGGCGTCGTTCACGGCGGGAAATTCAGCGACCATGATGGAACTCCCGTCCGCAACCAGGGTCTGCCAGATCTCCTCGGTCAGGAACGGCATGAAGGGGTGGAGCAGTTTGAGCGATCCGGTCAGGACGGTCAGCAGCGTCTGCTGAGCGGCGCGTCTCCCCGCCGGATTTTCCCCTCCATAGAGGACCGGCTTGATCAGTTCCAAGTACCAGTCACAGAATTCGTGCCAGACAAACTGATATACGGCCGCCGCCGCGTCGTTGAAGCGGTATTCATCCAATCCTCGAATCACTTCGGCAACGGTTCGGTTCATCCTTGTCCGGATCCAGCGATCGGCAATCGATCCATCTTCCGGACAAACGGGAAGCGCGGAATCGTAATCCTCCAGGTTCATCATCGAGAAGCGTGTCGCGTTCCAGACCTTGTTGACGAAAAACTTGTACCCTTCGATCCGTTCCTCCGACATCCGTACATCTCTCCCCTGGGCGGTAAAGGCGGCCAACGTAAACCGGAAGGCATCCGTTCCGAACTTATCCATCATCTCGAGGGGATCGATGCTGTTCCCCTTCGACTTGCTCATCTTCTCGCCGTTCTCGTCTCGGACGAGGGCGTGCAGGTAGACGTCCCGGAAAGGAACGTCCCTGCGCACATAAAGCCCCATCATCATCATCCGGGCAACCCAGAAGAAGAGGATGTCAAAACCGGTCACCAGCAGCGACGTCGGATAGAACGTTTTCAGCGCCGTCGTGTTCTCGGGCCACCCCAATGTCGAAAAAGGCCACAACGCCGAGCTGAACCAGGTGTCCAGGACGTCCTCCTCCTGACGCAGCTTCGTTCCGCCACAGACGGGACAGCGGTCGGGATCCTGCGTGGCGACGATCACCTTGCCGCACCCCTCGCAGGTCCAGACGGGAATCCGGTGGCCCCACCAGATCTGCCTGGAGATGCACCAGTCGCGGATGTTGTTCATCCACTCGAAATAGGTGGCCTCCCAGGAGGGCGGAACGATGCGGGTTCTTCCCGTCACCACCGCGCCGATCGCCTCCTTGGCCAAGGGCGCGATCCGGACGAACCACTGCCGGGACACCGCGGGTTCGATGTCGGTTTTACAGCGGTAGCACTGGCCGATGTTGTGCGTGTAGGATTCCGTTCCGACCAGAAATCCCCCCGCCTCCAGGTCGCGGACAACGTTCTTTCGGCACTCGTAGCGGTCCTGACCCTCGTAGACGCCGCCGTTTCGGTTGATCACCGCGTTGTCGTCCATGATCTTGATGATCGGCAGATTGTGGCGTCCCGCCATCGCGAAGTCATTCGGGTCCGAGGCCGGTGTGATCTTGACCGCGCCGGAACCGAATTCCATCGTGACGTAGTCATCGGCAATGACGGGAATCCTGCGGTTGACGAGGGGAAGGATCACCTCTTTCCCCACCAGATGACGGTATCGATCGTCGTCGGGATGTACGGCGACGGCCGTATCCCCGAGCATCGTCTCCGGCCGCGTCGTGGCCACGACAATCTCCCCCTGGCCTTCGGCGAACGGGTAACGGATGTTCCAGAGATGCCCCGCCTCCTGATGATACTCGACCTCGAGATCGGAAATGGCGGTCCGGCAGCGCGGACACCAGTTGACGATGTAATCCCCCTGGTAGATGAGACCGTCGTTGTAGAGGCGGACAAAGACCTCGCGGACGGCTCGGGAGAGCCCCTCGTCCATTGTAAAGCGCTCCCGCGCCCAATCGCAGGAGCAGCCCAGCCGTTTCAACTGGTGGATGATCACCCCGCCGTACTTGGCCTTCCACTCCCAGACCCGTTCGATGAACTTCTCCCGGCCGAGGTCGTGCCTCGTCAGGCCCTCTTTCGCCAGTTCCTGCTCGACGACATTCTGCGTCGCGATTCCGGCGTGGTCCATCCCCGGCATCCAGAGGGCGTTGTACCCCTGCATCCGCTTGTACCGCACGACGATGTCTTGGAGGACATTGTTGAGCGCATGGCCCATGTGGAGCATCCCGGTGACGTTCGGGGGAGGAATAACGATGGAAAACGGTTTCTTGGAACTGCTGTCCGCCGCGTGAAAATAGTCATGATCCAGCCAGTGCCGGTACCATTTTTCCTCCGCTTCACGGGGTTCATACGCCTTGGATAACACACCTTTTCCCATTCATCTTCTCCAGTCGCAAGTGAGATATTGCCGCGACCCTTCTTACGAGACGACGACAAAAAAATCAAGGAACTTCCTTCGGCCGATCTTCACGTTCTCCCACCGGGGGGAACGCTGACCGTCCCTCGCGTCAGGGCCGTCCCAGAAAAACCTCGATCCGCCGCGACGCCTCCTCGACATCCCCCGGGTCGAGCCAGCCGATCTCCCGGTCCGCGGCAAACCAGGTCATCTGACGTTTCGCGTAGCGGCGGGTATCCCTTTGAATCCAATCCATCGTCCGCTCCAGACTCTGCCGTCCGGCAAGATGGTCCGTCATGTGCCGGTAGCCTAAAGATTGCATCGATTTGAGCGACTCTCCGTATCCCATAGCGACAAGCCCCCGGACCTCTTCGGCAAATCCATCCGCGATCATCCGTTCCGTCCTCCGGTCGATCCGGTCGTTCAGGCGGTCCCGATCCAATCGGAGACCGATCCGCAGGGCTTCGTACGGCGCCTCCCGGAAGCGGTGCCCCTCCTGAAATTCCACGATCGATTTTCCCGTATGCTCGATCACCTCCAGCGCGCGGATGATCCGGATGCCGTCACGGGGGTCGATCCGGACGGCGGCGCGGGGATCCCTTGCCTTCAGCTTCTCGTAAAGATGGGCCGTCCCTCGGCTCGTCATTTCCTGTTTCAGCTCCCGCCGCAGCGCATCGTCCGCCCCCGGTCCGTCGATCAACCCCCCCAAAAGGGCCCGGACATAGAGACCGGTCCCCCCGACGACAAAAACCGGCTTCCCCTCGCGGTGCAACGATGCGACCACGTCCCGGGCCAAACCGATATAGCGCGAAACATCGAAAGGTGCATCCGGATCGACCACATCGAGCAGGTGATGGGGAATGCGCCGCCGCTCTTCCGGCGTCGGCTTCGCCGTGCCGATATCCATCCGCCGGTAGACCTGCATGGAATCGGCGCCGACGATCTCGCCGCCGTACCGGCCGGCCAGCTCCAAAGCCATCGCCGTTTTTCCGACGGCGGTCGGTCCGAGAATGCAGATCACCCTGGGTTTGGGGATATCCGAATCCGCCATCTCCGGCTATCTCCTCTTGAACAGTTTTTCCAGCTCGCCGACGGAGATGACAACCTTCAGGGGTCTCCCGTGCGGGCAGGTTGCGGCGTGGGGAAGCGCATCGAGATCGCGGCAGAGGCGCTCGACCTCCGGAACGCTGAGACTTCGGTTTGCCTTCACGGCCGCCCGGCAGGCGAGGGCCGTGAAGATTCTCTCCCGCCTCTCCGTCAGCGGGAGCCTGCGATCCCCCTCCAGACATTCGGCCAGCAGGTCGCCGATCAGCGTCCGTGTCTCCGTATCGGGGAGAAAGGCCGGAACGGCCTTGACGACGACGGAATCCCCGCCGAAAGCCTCGACCTCCATCCCCGCCTCCTCGAGAATCGGGATGGATTCGGTCAGGAAGGAGAGGTCGCGGGGCGGCAGACTGACCACTTCGGGAATCAACAGACGCTGGCCGACCGTATTCCCGCCCGTCCCTTCGGTCCGTTTTTTCAGATTCTCAAAAATGATCCGTTCGTGGGCCGCATGCTGGTCGACGAGCACCACCCCCTCCTCCCCGGCAAAGACGAGGTAGGTCCCCGCCACCTGACCGAGATATCCGAGATCGGCAAAGCGTACCTGCCTTTCCGGCTGTTCCCGGGCGGGTGGAGACTCAAGGACCCCTGGTCGCGTCGGAATCACCTCGGTTCTCGGCAGGGACGGCGTCGAACGACCGAAGAAGAGTTTTTCCGGTCCTGAAGACACCCGGTACCGCTTCAAGGCCTCTTCGACGCGTGCCGCATAGGCGGTCCGTTCCATACCGGGCGATCCGGTCGGCCGTTTTGCCGCTGAAGATCCGGCGCCGATGGTCGCGCACAGGCTCTCAACGATGAGGCCGTAGATCTCCCGCGGATTCCGGAAGCGGACCTCCATTTTCGTAGGATGAACGTTCACATCCACGTCCCCCGGCGGCACATCCAGCAACAGCGCGACGGCCGGATAGCGGCGCGGCTCGATGACCCGGCGGAAAGCCGTCATGATCGCGTGGTTCAGCAAATAATCCTTCACGTAGCGGCCATTGACATACAGGTACATCTGGGCGGCGTTGGAACGCGTGAATTCCGGCCGGGAAACGAGTCCCTCAAGCGTCGCGCCGTTTCTCTCCCCCGTCGCCGGGACGAGCCGGCCCTGAAAATCCCGACCCAGGGTGAGGGCAATCCGCTCGGCAAGATCCTTGGCGGCCGGGACATTCATCAGCATGCGGTCCCCCGCGGAAACCCACAGACGGATTCCCGGCTGGACAAGCGCCAGGCGGGTGATCCAGTCGAGACAATACCCCTGTTCGGTCATTTCGTTTTTGAGAAACTTCCGGCGCACGGGGACCGGTTCAAAGATGCGGCTGACCCGGACGGACGTGCCGACCGGGCAGCCGGCATCGGTCTGCTCCAGAATTGCCCCTCCCTCAATGATCAGTCGGGCGCCGACGGGCGACTCCGCCCGGCGGGTCACCATCTCCACCCGGGAAATCGAAGCGATGCTGGGCAGGGCTTCCCCCCGAAAGCCGAAGGACCGGACCCGGTAAAGATCCTCGAACGCGGCAATCTTGCTGGTGGCGTGACGGGCAAAGACGAGCGGGAGATCCTCCGGTCCGATTCCTTCCCCATTGTCGGTCACGCGAATGGACTGACAACCGCCCTTCTCCAGCTCCACGGAGATCTCCGTGGAACCGGCATCCAACGCGTTTTCCACCAACTCCTTGACGATGGACGCCGGCCTTTCGACCACCTCGCCCGCCGCGATCCGATGGGTCAGCGTCTCCGGCAGAACGATAATTTTCCCCGACAATGCTCTCTCCTTCCCGACGTCCTATCCGCGGCCGCCCGCCCTCTCCAGATATTCCTGGAGGGCGATTTGCCAGAACCTCATGGTTTTCCCGGTCTTCTCGAAAAACTTGCGGCAGCTCAGGACAGTCCGGGCGGGTCCGACCGCCGGTCGGTCTTGTCCCGCGGACGGAATCGGACGGACGGCGACATCGCTCTTTCCCGAATACTGCAATATTCTGCATGCAAATTCATACCAACTGCAGCTTCCGCGATTGGTCAGATGAAAAAGACCCTCATGCCCTCCCTCGACGAGCAACTGCACGGCGGCGGCCAAATCCCGGGAATAGGTGGGGGCGCCGATTTGATCGTCCGCGACCTCCAGGACCTTCACCAAGGCGGCCTTTTCCAGAATCGTCTTCACGAAATTCCCGCCGTTTTTTCCATAGAGCCGGGCGGTCCGGATCAGAAGCCAGCGGTCGGAAAAGGCCTGGAGAAAACGCTCCCCCTCCAACTTGGAGGCGCCATAAACACTCAGCGGAGCCGGTTCGTCCTCTTCGACATACGGGGTC
>JAQTRB010000121.1 GCA_028712015.1 Syntrophales bacterium | reverse complement strand
AGATGGCCGCCGAGATGGGCGTCGCGCCCGAGCCGAGATTCACGCCGGACAAGGACAACGTCAAGTGCATCCTGTGCCGGATGTGCGTCCGGACCTGCGAGAAGATCGTCGGCGTCAGCGCCATCGGCTTTTCCTACCGGGGGACGGAAAAGAACGTCTGCACCCCGTTCCAGGAAGAGTCATCGACCTGCATCGGCTGCGGCGCCTGCGCCTACGTCTGTCCCACTGGTCACATCGAGATGGAGACCAGCGAAAAGGGCGATATCCGGAAGATCTGGGGCCGGACCTTCAAGATGCAGGCCTGCAAGGTCTGCGGGCGCTACTTTGCACCGGAGGATCAGTTGACCTACATCAGCCGGAAGGCCGAGATCCCGGCGGAGGATCTGGCCGTCTGCATCAGTTGCCGCTAAAATAACGGATCCATGGTTCGCGTCCGCGCTGGGGAGTGAATGAATAACCTCCCGACGGGACGGGGGGCCCTGCATGGAAGGAAAAGCCCCGGCGATCCGAGATCGCCGGGGCTTTTTGCATCGATTTCCCGGACAAATCAGTCGAGCCGGTATGTTCCGGTTTCCCGGAATCGGGAGCAGACGACGTACGGTTGATCCGCGTTGATTGCCTCAAAGGTTTCCTTCACCTTTTCCGCGCTGTTGTTCTTCTCGGACAGGTGCGCCAGAAAAACCATCGACAGATGTCTTCCATGCCGGCAGATGAAATCGCCGGCGTCATCGTTGCTGAGATGGCCGAATTCGGAGGCGATTCTCTCCTTGAGATGGCGGGGATAAGGCCCGTTCATCAGCATCTCCTCATCGTAATTCGATTCCAGCAGAACGGCGTCGAGGTCCGGAATGACCTCCCGCATTTGGGCGGTGACGCAACCGGTATCCGTGAAGATCCCGAACCGGCCGACGACAAACCCGCAAGAGGCGACATCGTGGGCGGTTTCTATCGGAGTGATGGTCAAGTCTCTGATCCGAAAGCTGCCGTCGAAATGGCGGACGTCCACCGGGCCCAGCCTCTTCCGGCACGCCGAATACACCTCTTGCCGAACATAGACGGGGACGTGGAGCCTTCTGGCGATCGGTCCGATCCCCTGGTAATGGTCTCCGTGGGCGTGGGACAGAACGATTCCATCCACATTCCGGATATCCTTCCCAAGGGCGGCCATCCGCCTGGCCGTTTCACCGAAGCTTTTGCCGGCGTCAAACAAAACGGAGGTTCCATTGGAACGGATCAGACAACAGTTGCCGTTGCTTCCCGATGCGATGACGGACAATTCCATTAGTATTCAATCCCGGCGCGATCCTTGATGCCGGCGCCGTAGTGGTGCTTGATTTCGCGAACCTCGCTCACCGTGTCGGCCAGCGCGATGATCTCCGGCGCGGCGTAGCGACCGGTGAGGACGAGATCGACCGCGGCGGGTTTGTTTCGGATGACGTCGATGACCTCGCCCAGAGGAATCAGCTTGAAGTCGACCGCCACGTTGATCTCATCCAGGATCACCATGTCGTAGTTTCCGGAGGAAATCGCCTCACGGGCCATGGCGAATCCCTGCCTTGCAAGTTCGATGTCCACCGGCGCGGGGTTGTCCCTCATGACGAAGCTGTCCAGTCCGGAAAGGTGAATGGCGAGGTTCGGGAGGCAGCGTTCGGCGGCCAGAAATTCCCCGTACTTTCTTCCCTTCATGAACTGGATGACGCAGACACGGAATCCCTGACCGACGGCGCGCAAGGCCTGGCCGAAGGCGGCCGTCGTTTTCCCTTTGCCGTTCCCGGTATAGACCTGGACGAGTCCTCTGGCGTTGTGTCCGCGGATGACCGTTTCTTCCATATCGGACCCCATGGTCATTTCAGGCGGCGGCGGGCGACCTCTTCGGCGATCGTGTAGGGGTCCGTCTCCTTCCGCAAGAGTCTGCCGGCGATCTCCTCCATCTCTCCGCTTTCCGTCATCTCTTTCAGGATCGGCGCCAGGATCGCGTCGCGCAGCGCTTCGTGGATCTCGACCATCGTTTTGCGCTTCATTCGGTCGCCCAGAAGATCCGTTTCCACGAGACTCCGGTAATGATCGTTGATCGCCGCGGCAAGCTCCCCCAGGCTCTCCGCAAAAGGTCCCGGGTCGAAACAGTTTCCGATCCGGATCACCGGCGGACGCCATCCTCCGGGGAATTCCGGGACCATGTTCAGCATGGCCATGAGTTCGTTCAAGAGTTGGTGAGAACCGTCGCGGTCCGCCTTGTTGATCACGAAGATGTCGGCGATCTCCATGATGCCCGCTTTGATTGCCTGGATCTCGTCGCCCATTCCCGGAACAAGGACAACGATCACCGTGTGGGAGTGGTTGATGATCTCCACCTCCTGCTGCCCGGTTCCGACGGTTTCCACCAGGATGAGTTCCTTCCCCATCACATCCATGACGTGGACGGCGTCGCCGACGGCCTTGGAAAGGCCTCCCAAAGCGCCGCGGGTGGCAAGGCTGCGGACAAAGACGCCCGGATCTTCGGCATGGCGCTGCATCCGGATCCGATCGCCCAGGATGGCGCCGCCGGTAAAGGGAGAGGTCGGGTCGACGGCCAGAACGCCAACCCCCTTCCGCTGTTTCCGAAAAGAGGCAATCAGCGCGTCGACAAGCGTGCTCTTTCCCGCCCCGGGGGAACCCGTGATGCCGACGACGTGGGCGCGGCCGGTGTAGGGAAAAATCCGTTTCATCGCGTTCCTCGCCTCGGGGCTCTCATCCTCGAGGTTCCGGATCAGGCGGGACGCGGTCCGGACGTCGCCGGCGCGGATTTTTTGCAGCTGTTCCCTTTCCTCGGGCTCCTCGGGCTTCTGCGTCATAGGTTTACCCTCGGCCGGATATTCGTCCGGACCCAGCGGACGATCGTGTCGAGAGGAGAGCCGGGGGTAAAGATCGCTTTGATGCCGGCGTCGTAGAGCGTCTGGAAGTCCTGGTCGGGAATGATCCCGCCGCCGATCACGACAATGTCGTCGGCCCCCTGCTCCTTGAGGAGCTCGACCACGCGGGGAAAGAGGTAGCGGTGGGCGCCGGAGAGGCAGCTCAGGCCGACCAGATCCACGTCTTCCTGGATCGCCGTGGCGGCGATCTGTTCCGGCGTCTGGTGGCAGCCCGTGTAGATCACCTCAAAGCCCGCGTCCCGGAAACAGCGGGCGAGAATCCGCGCGCCCCGGTCGTGGCCGTCGAGGCCCGGTTTGGCCACCATGATCCGTATCTTTTTTTCCGTCATATGGTTACCCCAGTGAAGGTTTTCCCGCCCCCGCTTTCGAAATCAATAGAGACCGGGGTCGCGGTATTCGCCGAAGACCTCCCGGTAGACGTCGCAGATCTCCTGAACCGTAGCCCGGTCCTTCACCGCTTCTATGCAGAAGGGCATGACGTTTTTCCCCGTCTTGCAGGCGCTTTTCAATGCATCGAGGTCCCGCTTTACGGCGCGGGAGTCCCGTTTGCGCTTCACCTCCGCAAGACGCGCGATCTGTTCCTCCTCGATCCGCTCGTCGATGTCGAGAACGGGGATCTCCTGTTTTGCGGCATTTTCATATTTGTTGACGCCGATCATGACCTTTTCGCCCGCTTCGATCTGTTGCTGGAAACGGTAGGCGGCATCGGCGATCTCCATTTGGGGGAACCCCTTTTCGATCGCCGCGATCATTCCGCCCAGCCCGTCGATTTTTTCGATATAGGCCAGGGCACCCTCCTCCATCCGGTTCGTCAGCGACTCCACGAAATAGGAGCCGGCCAGCGGGTCGATGGTGTTCGCCACGCCGGTCTCTTCGGCAAGGATCTGCTGGGTGCGCAGGGCGATCTCGACCGCGTGATCGGAGGGGAGGCAGAGGACCTCGTCCAGGGAGTTCGTGTGGAGAGATTGGGTTCCGCCGAGGACCGCCGCGAGGGCCTCGACGGCCGTTCGGACGACGTTGTTGTATGGTTGCTGGGCGGTCAAGGAACAGCCGGCCGTCTGGGTGTGAAACCGCATCCAAAGGGAGCGGGGATTTTTGGCATGGAAGCGATCGCGCATCACCCGCGCCCAGATCCGGCGCGCCGCCCGCATCTTGCAGATTTCCTCGAAGAAATCGATGTGGGCGTTGAAGAAAAAGGAAAGCCGGGGGGCGAATTCGTCCACGTCGAGCCCCTTGCGGCGGATCACGTCTTCGACATACTCGATCCCGTCGCGCAGCGTAAACGCCAGCTCCTGGACGGCCGTGGAGCCGGCCTCCCGGATGTGGTAGCCGCTGATGCTGATGGTGTTCCACTTGGGTACGTGCTGAGTTCCGAACGCCACCGTGTCGCTGATCAGGCGCACGGAGGGCTCCGGCGGGCACATGAAGGTCTTCTGGGCGATGAATTCCTTGAGCATGTCGTTCTGGATCGTGCCGCCGATCTTCGTTAACGGCACGCCGTTGCTCTCCGCCGCCGCGCAGTACATCGCCCACAGAGCGGTGGCGGGCGGATTGATCGTCATCGAGGTGGTCACCCGGTCCATCGGGATCCCGTCCATGAGGGAGAGGAAATCATCGAGGGTGTCGATGGCCACGCCACAACGGCCGCACTCGCCGCGGGCCTTCGGGGAATCGCTGTCGTAGCCCATGAGGGTCGGAAAATCGAAAGCGGTGCTGAGACCCGTCTGCCCTTCCTTCAGAAGCATGCGCCAGCGGGTGTTGGTATCCTTCGCGCTTCCCATTCCGGAGAACATCCGGAAAGTCCAGCAGCGGCCGCGGTAGCCGGTAGCCTGGTTTCCGCGAAGAAAAGGGTATGCTCCAGGGGCGCCGATGTCCCGGGCGAAGTCCGTTTCGGCGATATCTTCCGGGGTGTAGAGTCTCTTGACTTCAAGATCGGAAACGGTTGACCAGCGGGCCTTCCGCTCGGCATTTCCCTCCGCCGAACGCCGAACCTCGTCTTCCCAATTCGCGGTCAGCCGCGCCGATTGATCCAATGTGTTCTTGGAGAAATACATGTTCACCCCGTTGCCACCATCCCGTTTACGATGCATTCCGAGTTCCGTTTTCCGGCCGCATATTGCGTGAGGATGCTGATTTTTCAGGGTGTGGTGGAGCGCACTACCCCTATCCCAAACCCCCGTTCCTTGTCAAGAAATATCCCGGCGCCGGCGATCAATAGGAACGGGGAGCCCGCTTCCGGAGCGGGCGTCGACGGGCGGCCGGCGCACAGCGTTCGTTACACCCGCTTTGCGGAGAGGATGACGACCGGCTCCAATGGAACATCCCGGTGCATACCGTTGTTTCCCGTTGCAACCTGAGCGATCCGGTCGATGATCTCCATGCCGTCCGTGACCTTGGCGAAGACCGCGTAGCCGAAATCCCGCGTGCCGTGGTCGAGAAAATCGTTGTCCTTGAGGTTGATGAAAAACTGAGAGGTTGCGCTGTCGATCTCCTGGGTGCGGGCCATCGACAGGGTTCCCCGTTTGTTCTTCAGACCGTTGTCGGCCTCGTTTTTGATCGGCGGACGGGTTTTCTTCTGTTTCATGTCGGCCGTGAAGCCGCCGCCCTGAAGGACGAAGTCCGGGATGACGCGGTGAAAGATCGTGCCGTCGAAGAAACCGTCTTCGACGTACTGGAGAAAATTCTGAGCGGTAATGGGCGCTTCGGCGTCGTAGAGCTCGATGGAAACCTCCCCCAAGCCGGTCGACAGGATAATCATGTTTGTCTCCTCTGAAAAATTTTTGCGACCATAGCATCCGGAACGGGCGAGGTCAAGGAAACTC
>JAQTRB010000120.1 GCA_028712015.1 Syntrophales bacterium | reverse complement strand
GACCTGGAAGGGCCGGAGATTCTGGCCCGGGCGCGGGAGCTGCTCATGGAGCTCAGGGGCTGAAAGGTCGATGAGATGACACCTTTTCCCGAACAGATCCGGCCGCTGACCGTGCATCGAATTCCGCGGCGGCGGGCCCTCTTGTGGCTGATCCCGCTCTGTTTTTTGACTGCCTGCGAGAACGAGAAAGTGTCTCCGCCTCCGATACCGGTGGTCGCGGAGGTCAACGGAGAGTCGATCGTTCTCGGGGAGTTTGAAAAGGCGCTGGCGACGGAGATGGCCATCGTGAAGCGGGAAACGCTTCTGGGGTCGGAGGAAATGAATCGCCTCAAAGAGGCGGTTCTCGACAACCTCATCCGGGAGAAATTCATGTTTCAGCGCGCCCGCGATCTTTCGCTTGCCGTCGGGGAGGCGGAGTTGGCCGCCAGGATCGATGAGATCCGAAAGGACTACAACGGGGTCCGGTTCAGTCAACTTTTTGAAACCGGCGGCATCGATTTTCCCGAATGGAAAAATTCGCTGCGGAAGCGGATCCTTCTCGAAAATCTGATTGCCCGGGAGGTCAACGCAAAGATTCAGGTCACGGATCGGGAGGCGGAGGCCTATTACCACGCCAACCGCAAGGCCTACGCCAACAAGAGACGGGTGCACGTCGCGCAGATCGTTCTCCCCAACCGCAAGCGGGCGGAGGAGGTTCTGAAAAGATTGAAGGCGGGAGAGGATTTTGATAAGGTGGCCCGAGAAGTTTCGATCGGGCCGGAGGCGGTCAGGGGCGGTGACCTCGGTTATTTCGAACGGGGGGTTTTGCCGGAAGCCATCGACCGGATGGTTTTTTCGCTGCCGGTGGGAAAGCTGAGTCGCGTGGCCCAGAGCCCATACGGCTTTCATATCTTCAAGGCCCTGGGGCGCGAGCAGGCCGGCGGCGGGAAATTCTCGGACGTCAAAGAACGCGTGATCGCCGAACTCAGAAAGCAGAAGGAAGCCGAGGCCTATAAGGGCTGGATTGATGATTTAAAGGCGAAGGCCGTGATCCGGATCAACCGCCCCCTTCCGGGCGGTCCCGCGGCGGCGGATCCGGGATTGGGGAGGCCGGCTGTTACGGAGAAGCGTTGAGATGGTTTCCGAGGGGATGGATTCCAACCCTATCCGTTCGGCTGCTCGGCTATCGAATATGAGGAGAACGGGATGAAAATAGGCAAAGCGATACTGGCAGGGATGCTGGCAACCTTCCTGAGTGCGGCGGTTCAGGCCGCGGTCATGGACCGGATCGTGGCGGTTGTCAACGATGAGGTGATCACCCTGTCCGAATGGGAAAGCGCCTTTCTCCCCTATCAGGAAAGGATGGACGCCTCCTACCAGGGACCGGATCGGGAGAAGGCGGCCGCCGACAGCAAATTGATGCTTCTGAATCGAATGATCGACAATCTTCTGATGGAGCAGGAAGCCCGCAAGACCGGGATCACCGTCTCGAACGGGGAGGTGACGGAGGCGATCAAAGATATCCAAAAACAGCGAAAGATCTCGGAGGATGAATTCATCAAGTCCCTGGAGCAGGAGGGGCTGACCCTGGATTCGTATCGGAAGGGCATTCGGGATCAGCTCATGCGGATCCAGCTGATCCGGCGGGAGATCCGATCCCGGGTGACGGTTACGGATGAGGAAATCGGCGAATATTACCGGAAGCATCGGGAAGATTATGAGGGGAACGAGACTGTCCGGATCAAACAGATTCTATTTGTGCTGCCGAATGAAGTGGATGCGGCCGGGAAGGAAAAAATTCGGGCGGACGCCGAGGCGGTCCACAAGCGCCTGATAAACGGAGAGCCATTCAATGAACTCTCCGCAAGGTACTCGCAGGGACCGGAGGCCGCCGGCGGGGGCGACATCGGTTACATCGAGAAGGGGGCGATACTTCATGAAGTGGATGAGGTTGCCTTCAGCCTGCCGCTCAATCAGATCAGCAATGTCATCGAATCATCCATCGGGTTTCACATCATCCAGGTGATCGATCGCCGGGGCGGGAGCGTCAAAGCCATTGATAGCGTCCGCGAAGAGATCCGGGAAAAGATCGAGCGGGAGAAGATGGAAAAGAAATTTTCGGAATGGCTCGATGAGCTCCGCAAGAAGTCCCATATCGAGATCAAACCATAATGAACTGCATTCAAATCAAGGGCGCCGCGCAACACAATCTCAAGAACATCAATGTCGACATTCCGCGCGACAAACTCGTCGTGATCACGGGCGTCTCCGGCTCGGGGAAGTCGTCGCTTGCCTTCGATACGATCTATGCCGAGGGGCAAAGGCGATACGTGGAATCGTTGTCCACCTACGCCCGCCAGTTCATCGGTCAGATGGACAAGCCCGACGTGGAATCGATCGAAGGGCTCTCTCCGGCAATCGCGATCGAACAGCGGACCGCCGCGCACAATCCCCGCTCCACCGTCGGGACGGTGACGGAGATCTATGACTATCTCCGTCTCCTCTTCGCGCGGATCGGCGTTCCCCATTGTCATCGATGCGGGAAGGAGATCCGTTCCCAATCGATCGATACGATGCTGGAGACGATCCTGGCCTGGCCCGACCATACCCGCGTGACGATCCTTGCGCCACTCGCCCGAGGCAAGAAGGGGGAGTTCCAGAAGGAGCTCAAAAAACTCCTGAAGGAGGGGTACGTCCGTGTCCGTGTGGATGGCGAAGTCCGGGAGCTTGCCGAGGAGATCTCCCTCGATAGAAACAAACGTCACGACATCGATGTGGTGATCGATCGCCTGATCGTCAAGGAGGGAATCCGCAAGCGCCTGCGCGACTCTCTGGAGACCGCCGCGGGACTTTCGGATGGCCTGGTCCGCGTGGCCGTGATCGGCGGCGAGGAGGTTCTCTTCAGCGAACGGTATGCCTGTCCGGAGTGCGGCATCAGCATTACGGACCTCGCCCCCCGGATGTTCTCCTTCAACACCCCCTACGGGGCCTGTCCGGATTGCGGTGGACTGGGCACACGGATGTACTTCGACGAGGAACTGGTCGTTCCCGACGGCGGGATTTCCATCCGCGAGGGGGCGATCGTTCCCTGGTCGGGACGCCATTCCCTCCACTACTTCCAGACGATAGACGCCCTGGCCGATCATTACCAGTTCGATATCAACACCCCTTTCGAAAAATTGCCGGAGGCGATCCGGAACGTGCTGCTTCGCGGTTCGGGTCGGGAAAAAATCCGCTTCTATGCCGACCGGGGCGGCCGGCGGTTTTTCCTCACCCGCCCGTTCGAGGGGGTCCTGAACCAACTCGACCGGCGTTACAAGGAGACGACCTCCCTCCACGTCCGCATGGATTTGTCGCGCTACATCAACCTCCGGGAGTGTCCGACCTGTCTGGGCGCCCGGCTGAAGCCGGAGAGCCTCTCGGTGACCGTCGGGGGAAAGAACATCTTCGACGTCTGCCGCCTGTCGATCCGGGAGTGCATGGATTTCCTCGCCGCGATCCCGCTCACCCCGCAAGAGGTCGAAGTGAGCGAGCGGATCATGAAGGAGATCCGCCTGCGGCTCCTCTTTTTGCTCGATGTGGGCTTGGACTACCTGAGTTTGGACCGGGCCTCGGGGAGCCTCTCCGGGGGCGAGGGGCAGAGGATCCGGCTCGCGACCCAGATCGGCTCGGGGCTGGTCGGGGTCCTCTACGTCCTCGACGAGCCCACGGTGGGGCTCCACCAGCGGGACAACGTCCGCCTGATTGCCACCCTCAAGCGCCTCCGCGACATGGGAAACACCGTCCTCGTCGTGGAGCACGATCAGGACATGATGATGGAGTCGGACCAGATCATCGACATCGGGCCCGGGGCCGGCGTGGACGGCGGCGAGGTTGTCTTCCAGGGGACCCCCCAGGAGGCCTGCGCCAGCGAGGACTCCCTGACCGGCGCCTATCTCTCGGGCCGCAGGTCGATCGCCATGCCGGAAAGGCGAAGGGCTGCGACGGGGCGGTTCATCGTAATCGAGGGAGCTCACGAACACAACCTCAAGGACGTGGACATCCGGATCCCGGTCGGGCTCATCACCGCGGTGACCGGGGTCTCCGGCTCGGGCAAGAGCACGATGATCATCGAGACCCTCTACAAGGTCCTGGCCAGGCGGCTCAACCAGGAAAAGACGGGCGGCGGAAAGATCCGCCGGATTACGGACCTGGGTGGAATCGAGCGGATCATCCTGATGAACCAACAGCCGATCGGGCGGACCCCCCGCTCGAACCCGGTCACCTACACCGGCATCTTCTCCCCGATCCGGGAACTTTTCACCGGCCTTCCCGAATCGCGGCTCCGGGGCTACAAGCCGGGCCGGTTCAGCTTCAACGTGAAGGGGGGGCGCTGCGAGGCGTGCGAGGGAAACGGCCTGATCAAGATCGAGATGCACTTCCTGCCGGATGTCTACGTGACCTGCGACGTCTGCCATGGCCGCCGCTTCAACCAGGACACCCTCGAGGTCCGGTACAAGGAGAAGAACATCGCCGAGGTCCTCGACATGACCGTCCAGCAGGCCCTGGTCTTCTTCGAGAACATCCCGGCGATCCGCGGGAAGCTCCAGCTTCTCTTCGATGTCGGCCTCGGCTACATCCGCCTGGGCCAGTCGGCGACGACCCTCTCCGGCGGTGAGGCGCAGCGGATCAAGCTCTCCCGCGAGCTGGGAAAGCGGATGAACAGCAACACCCTCTACATCCTGGACGAGCCGACGATCGGCCTCCACTTCGCCGACATCCAGAAGCTCCTCGACGTTCTGATGCGGCTCGCCGGGATGGGGAACACGATCGTCGTCATCGAGCACAACCTGGACATCATCAAGTGCGCCGACCACATCATCGATCTGGGGCCGGAAGGGGGGCCGCGCGGCGGCCGGATCATCGCGACCGGCACACCGGAACAGGTGGCCGAAACCGGGGGCTCCCACACCGGTCGATTCCTCCGGGAAATTCTAAAATTGTAGGTTTGGGTTCGACGACCTCTAAAAGCGACAGGTTGAAACGCGGATCATCTGAGTGCCGACAGGCGTTCCCGGTAGAATGCGACGTCTTTGTCGCTGAAGCAGCAGAAGACGACGTTGCGCGGGAGTTCATGACTCGTCAGCCATGCCTGAACGGTCGAGACGGCGATGTTGCACGCCTCCGCCTTCGGATAGCCGTACACCCCCGTGGAGATGCATGGAAACGCGAGCGAAAGAGCGCCGTTCTCCTCGGCCAGCCGCAGACAGTGGTTGTAAGCCGATTGCAGAAGTCCGGCCTCATCATGGCGGCCGCCGCGATACACGGGGCCGACGGCATGGATGACGAACCGGGCGGGAAGGTTGTAGCCGCCCGTGATGCGCGCTTCGCCGGTTGGGCATCCGCCCAGGTGCCGACACTCCTCCAGCAGATCCGGACCGGCAGCGCGGTGGATTGCGCCGTCGACCCCGCCGCCCCCCAGCAGCGATGTGTTGGCGGCGTTCACGATGGCATCGACGTGGAGGCGGGTGATGTCGTCTTGCACGACCCGCATGCGGGATTCGGATAGATCGACCATTTTACGGCGCCCCTCTCGCCCAATGCTGCATTCCGCCGGGCGCCTGCGCATCGACGGACACCCTTTGTTCATCGATGAAAAATCTACTTGGCCGGTTCATCGACATACTCAATGATGTCCGCCGTAAGCGTGATCTTTGGAATGGAAAACAGGATAAAATACATGTAGGAGCGATCTTCCGTTTGATTGACAAGGGCGATCGCGCGGCCTTCCAACGG
>JAQTRB010000119.1 GCA_028712015.1 Syntrophales bacterium | reverse complement strand
AATGCCGCAATGCCGTCGTCCACATAGGTAAAACAACGTTTCTGCCGACCGCCGTCCACCAGGCTGATCGGCTTCTGCATCAGAAGATCGGCGATGAATTGTGTCACCACCCGGGAACTCCCCTCCTTTGCGGCGTAAAGAGAATCCAGGCGGGGACCGATCCAGTTGAAGGGTCGGAAAAGCGTGAATTCAAGATGCCCCCGTGTACCGTATGCATAGATCACCCGGTCGAGAAGTTGCTTGCAACAGGAGTAGATCCAGCGTTCCTTCTGGATCGGTCCGACCACCAGATAGCTTTCATCTTCAGTGAATTCCGGATCGCTGCACGCCCCGTACACCTCCGAGGTGGAAGGAAAGACGACCCGTTTATGATATTTGACGCACTCCTTGATGATATTCAAATTCATCTCAAAATCGAGGTGGTACACTCCGATCGGGTCCTCCACGTAGAGCTTGGGGGTGGCGATCGCGACCAGGGGGAGGACGACATCGCACTTCTTAACGTGATATTCAATCCATTCCCGATTGATGGCGATGTCCCCTTCAATGAAGTGAAAACGCGGATTCTGAAGATTTTCCCCGAGACGATCGTCGGAAAGGTCCATTCCAAAAACGGTCCAGTCCGTTTCTTTCAGTGTCCTTTGTATCAGGTGGTGACCTATGAAACCGTTTACACCCAGAATCAAGATGTTCATTTGAACCGCATTCCTTCCTTTTCTTTAAAATAACGGATGATTCCGTCGCCGGTCATGATCTCGTTCCCGATCTGAACTCGCTGAAGCCGAATTTTCCCGCGTCCCGCCCAGACGAGAACCTTGTCCTTTTTCATCTCGAGGCTTCCGGGTGGCTGTACCATCACCTCCTCCTCTTCGCTGTCGGGCTTTCCCCACCAGACCGTCATTCTGGATCCGTCCGGCAGCGCGCAGAATGCCCCAGGATAGGGATCCGTCACCGCGCGAATGAGATTATAGATTCTCGTGGACGGCCAGCTCCAGTCGATGCGGCCGTCCTCTGGTTTGCGCCCGCCGTAATAACTTCCCCGGGAAATATCCTGGGGGATACTGGGAGCCAATCCGGCCTTCATCAGCGGAAGCAGGTCGGCGAGAAGGATCTCCGATGCCTTGCATAGTTTTGCATAAAGCGTTAATGCCGTCTCCTCCTCCGCGATGGGCACGACCCTCTGACCGACGATATTTCCCGCGTCGGCCTTCCGGACCATGTGATGAAGGGTAACTCCCGTCCGAACCTCTCCGTTGACCAACACCCAATTGACCGGACACCGCCCCCGATAAGCGGGCAAAAGCGATCCGTGGAGGTTGTACGCCCCTTGCGGTGGAATGCGGAGAATCTCTTCCCCGATCATATTGCGGTAGTAGAAGGAAAAAATCATCTGCGGCTGAAGCGCCTTGATTTTCTCCACCCATTCCCCACTTTGGAGATCATCCGGGCACTCCACGGGGATGCCTCTCTCTTTCCCCCACGCTTGCACCGAACCGAACCAGCAATTTTCCGCGGGGTCATCCTCATGCGAAAAAATGCGGACTATCCGACATCCGGCATTTTCGAGGGACGCAAGACCGGCGATGCCCATATTGTGATAGGCAAAGACCGCGACTTTCATCCACCTCCTCCGGATGAAATTGAATGATCGCCGTGGACGCATTCGATCACGTATTCGGGTCGTTTGCGGACCTCGCGATAGATCCTGCCGATATATTCCCCAATCAGTCCCAACGCAAAAAACTGGAGTCCCACGAAGACAAACAGGATGGCGAACAGCGTAAACACCCCTTGGGCCGCCCAAATCACCCCGTACAGCAGACGTGCGACGACAAGCAACAGACCGAAACAGACGCCAAACAGGGCCAGCAGGATTCCGCCATACATGATGAGTTTGATGGGAACTTCGGAAAAGGACGCCACCAGATCGAATTGAAGGTTGATTAACTTCCGGAGTGGGTAGTTCGATTTCCCGCCGTACCTCTCCTCATGAGCGACCTCGATTTCCGTTACCCTTTTTCCGAAGTGCGTCGCGAGGGCCGGGATGAAGGTGGCATGCTCGTGACAGGCGATCATCCTTTCCACTACGGTTCTCCGGTAAGCCCGAAGCATGCATCCCCAGTCGGTCATCCGGACGCCGGTGATTTTTCGCGCCACCATATTAACGATCAGCGAGGGAATAATCCGGAAGAGGGAATCCTTTCTGCCTTTGCGGATCGTGCCGACCACGTCGAAGCCGCCCTCCTCCATCGTCGCGATCAGGCGGGGGATCTCCTCCGGGGGATTCTGGAGGTCCGCATCGAGCGTAACAACGATGCCGCCACGTACGATGGAAAAACCGGCCAGGATAGCCGCGTGTTGTCCGTAATTTCGTGTAAGTTCCACCACCCTGACCTCGGGATGAATCGTAAATCCCTTCAGGATTTCCAGGGAATGGTCCCGGCTGCCGTCATCAACCAGGATGACCTCCCAGGGTCTCTTCAGGGCGGACATGACCGGCCGGATCCGACCCATCAAAACCGGCAAATTTCTTTCTTCGTTAAAGACCGGGATCACGAGGGAAATCATCTTTTCACCATCCCTGGCATCCATTGTTGTGATCAAATTCCGCCCCCCTTAAGCGCCGCGAAGAATCTCCCGGATCGCGGCACAGACATAGGATACATCCCCGTCGGTCATGTCCGGAAACAGGGGCAGGGACAGAATCCTTCCCGCAGCCCTTTCCGTTTCGGCCAAACTCGCCACTCCGAAACGGTTCTTCACATACTTCAGAAGATGACAAGCCGGAAAATGGAGACCGCAACCAACGTTGCGATCGGATAATTTTTCCATGAAACTTTCCCTCTCCATGGCCAGAATCTTTACCACGAAGAGATGGTGGCTATGGTCATGGGGATAGGACGGATCACCCGGAAGATCCAAACCGTCAATCCCTTTGAGTCCTTCCCTGTACAGCGCGACAAGTGCCGCCCGGCGGCGGTTGAATTCATCAAGACGGGAAAACTGGGCGATCCCCAGGGCCGCCTGGATGTCCGTCAGGTTGTATTTCCATCCCGGCTCCTCGATGTCGTACGCCGGGTTACCGCCTCTCCCGTAGCGCTTCCAGGCATCCCGTTCGATACCATGAAACCGCAACAGGCGAAGTCTCTTTTCCAATTGTTTGTCGTTGTGGGTAACCAGCCCCCCCTCGCCGGTCGTGATGTTCTTAATCGGATGAAAGGAGAAGATGGCAATCCTTCCGAAGCCGCCCGCATGGATCCCCCGATAGCGCGTCCCGACGGCATGGGCCGCGTCCTCGATCACGGTCAGGTGATGACGATCGGCGATCTCCAGGATCCGGTCCATCTCCGCCGGCGCACCGGCAAAATGGACGGGGATGACCGCCCTCGTCCGGGGGGTAATCCTCGCTTCGATATCGTCAGCGTTGATGTTGAGGGTCTCATAATGAATGTCCGCAAAGACGGGACGAGCGCCGTGCAGCGCGATCATGTTGACCGTCGAGGCAAAGGTGAGCGACGGTGTGATCACCTCATCCCCCGGACCGATGCCGAGTGCCTTCAGGACCAGATGCATCCCCGCCGTCGCGGAGCAGAGGGAGATGGCATGCCGTGCACCGGTAAGATTCTGAAACCTTTCTTCAAATGTTTTACAGAGGGGACCGGTCGTAATCCACTTCGACCTCAGGCAGGCGGTTACCGCCCCGATCTCCGCTTCGCCGATGGACGGCCGATTGAGCGGCAGAAAATCTTCCCTTATCTCCATTATGACTCCATTTCTCTAGGATCTTTTCAACTGTATCAGTGAATAGGCATCATTATGCCACAATACCCGGAGAGCGGGTACCTCTTTTTTCAGCCTCTCCAATTTTTCATCGTTCTGTGTTGCGCAGTATAGGCCATCCTTGACCTGAACCAGGCGGAAGAAAGAATCGGAAGTCAGGAAATATCTTTCCCGCTCCGCGGCCGGAAGCTGTTCGCTGCCGTATCTCACCTCTCCGATGTCGTCTACGATCGGCGTCCTCTTTCGAGTATAGAAGTCAATGCCGTACAGCGACATGCCATACTGGTACAGGGTTGCATTCGGAGGAAGGTAAGCCAGGATAGCCTGTGAAAGTGGGTATGCCGACTTGTAGGGTGCAAGGTATTGCGAAACCGGCGCCGTGAGTGATACCAGAAACAGCGCAAAGAGGACGTAGATCGTTGCAAACCATCCCCGGCCGGTCTTCTTCCGGACCCGATCCGGCAGAAAGAGAATCAGAATCTGAATGACGAACGGCAGCACGATCCAGGGCCACCAGTTCCCCCAGGGCATACCGCGCTCCTTCAGAAAGACAGGACCAACCAGAACGACCATGAAAAGAACGGCCTGCAGGATCCCCGGCAGCCGATAACGCAGTGGAATGGATACCCCCATCTCTCCCTTGGCAAGCCGCTCTTCATAACGGTGGAAAAGATGGCCGAATCCAAGAGCGAGCGGAAGGAAAACCGGCGCGATATAAGGGATCAGTTTGGACGAAGAAACCGAAAAGAACAGAAATATGAAGCCAACCCATGTAAACAAAAATCTTTTTTCGACAACACCGATACTGCTTTTCACCTTTCCCAACACACGGATGGCCTCCGGAAGAAAAGCGCACCAGGGAAGCGTCCCCGCCAGAACGATCGGAAAATAGAAATAGAAAGGTTGATAGCGGTCATGCATCTTGGTGGCATAGCGAAGAAAATGCTCCTGGATGAAAAAAAAACGGAAGAAATCGGGGTTTTCACGCTGGACCAGAATGAACCAGGGGAAAGAAACGGCTGAAAAAATCAGTATCCCTACGGGGGAGAAAAGACCGAAAGTTTCCCGCAGGCGACCGGAGACCAACAGCCATACGAATAGGACGCCGAACGGGAACACCACGCCGATCAGCCCCTTGGTGAGAAAAGCCAACGCACTAAAAAAATAGAGAAGATACAACCACCCCTTTTTCTTCGTCTCAGCGGCAAGATAACGAAAGCCGGACCAGATGGCCAGACAGACCATGAAGGCAAGGGGCATGTCCAGGATGTTGATCCGTCCGATGGCCACATGATACAAAAAAGTGGTCAAGACGGCCGCTGCGTAGAGCCCCGTCCGCGCATCGTAAAAAAAAATGCCCATGCGATTTACCAAGAGGATGCATCCCCAGGCGCATAGCGCCGTGAAAAGACGGGAGGAAAATTCACTTTCTCCAAAAATCCGGAAAAAGATAGCCGTTGCCCAGTAGACCAGGGGTGGTTTCTCGAAATAAACCGACGCTTTCAGCCGCGGGGTGACGTAGTCGCCGGTGGCGTTCATGGCGCTCGGAATAGCGCTGTACCTCCCCTCATCCGGCTCCATGAGAGGCATAAACGGAAGCGGAACCACATACAGCAGCAGCGGTACCAGAAAAAGAACGATTATTCTTATGGATCTTTCCCGCAACATGATCTCCCCCGAATCAGCAAATACCGATAAAAAAATCGACGCGTTTATTCCACGGATTGCCCTTTTTTGTCAATGGATTATCTTCCGGGGATTCATTCGTTACGGTGCACAACGAGCGATCAAGATCCCTTCTAAACCGCATCATTCTTGACATCTGAAACAATATATGCGATTCCGCGTGCGTCGGGTCTTCATCCTTCTCACAACCATCCCATATCCAGGAGGTCTTTGCATGTCCGAAATCGAATGGAAAAAAGCGGATACGGTCGGCATCATTATCATGAACAACGGTGAAAACAGACACAACCCCGCATTTATCCGCTCCCTTCTGGGGAC
>JAQTRB010000118.1 GCA_028712015.1 Syntrophales bacterium | reverse complement strand
GTTCGGCTGCAAGGTCATCGCCGTCAGCGACTCCAAGGGATGCATCCTGAACGACGACGGGCTCAATGCGGAGGCCGTCGGCAAGCACAAGACAAAAACCTCCACCGTCTGCAACTTCCCGGGCGCAAAAACAATCAGCGATAGACAGATCCTTGAACTGGACGTGGACATCTTGTTCCCCTCGGCCCTGGAAAACGTGATCACGGAAGAGAACGCGCCGCAGGTCCGGGCGAAGATCGTTGCCGAACTCGCCAACGGGCCCACATCGCCCGAGGCGGACGAGATCCTCCACAAGAACGGCGTCCACGTCATCCCCGATTTTCTCTGCAACGCGGGCGGCGTGACCGTCTCCTACTTCGAAATGGTCCAGAACTTCTACATGTACTACTGGGAAGAGGACGTTGTGTACAAACGTCTGGATAAAAAGATGACCACCGCCTACCATGCGGTCCTCAACACCTCCAAGAGGTATAACATCAATATGCGCCAAGCCGCTTACGTCGTGGCGGTTGAGCGCGTCGTCGAGGCAATGAGGCTTCGCGGCTGGGCATAAACCGACGGAGGATCCATCGAAGGGGGGCATCGCGCCCCCCTATATTTTGGGTCATCCCCCCAATCTTGATTGAAATCACAGAAAATCAAATTTGGCCCATATTGGCTTAACTGTAACAGAAATGAGTTTGGAAAATATTCATTCGCGGGGTTCCTTCTGATTCTTGCAGGTTAATCCATTTGTGCGATTTTACCACGCTCATAAACAATTATTTTATCCGAAATCGCGACTGCCTCTTCAAAATCATGTGTTTCTGTTACTGGTTTCTGAACCCTCTCTATGTAAGTTACCCATTTTGAACCATTCTTTCTTACCGAAGAGTCGACATCCTCCTCTTCTCGACAATTGATTCTATTTCCGCGTGATGGTTCCTTCCCAGGTGCTGACCTTTTTCTCTTTCTTTTCCTCTTCATCGAACCAGCGGCTTGTCACGCACTTGGCCTCGGTATAGAACGCAACGCCGTCCCGCCCCATCACATGCAGGTCGCCGAAGAACGAATTCTTGTGGCCGGCAAACGGGAAATAGGAGATCGGAACGGGAATGCCCACGTTCACGCCCACCATGCCCGCATGGGTACCGCGGGTGAATTCCCGGGCGAAATAACCGTTCTGTGTGAAAATGGCGGACCCGTTGGCGAACTGGCTGGCGTTCATCAGCGCCATGCCTTCCTCGAAGTCCTTCACCCGCTTGATCGAGGTCACCGGCCCGAAGATCTCGCAGTCGCCGACCACCATCCCCGGTTTCACGTGGTCAAAAATGGTGGGCCCGACAAAATGGCCGTTCTCGAAGCCGGGAACCACAACATTGCGGCCATCCAGGATCAGCTTGGCCCCCTCGGCGACCCCCTTGTCGATCCATTCGATCACCGACTGCCTGTGCTCGGCGGAAACCACCGGCCCCAGCTCCGTCGCCTTATCGTAGGCGCAGCCTATCTTCCGGGTCTTCGCATATTTGAGCAAATAGCCGATGAACTCGTCGGCGCAGGCCTCCTCCACGCAGAGCGCCGGCAGCGCCATGCAGCGCATCCCCGCACAGCCGAAGGTCGAGTTGATGATCCCGACCGCGGAGCGCTCCAGCGCCGCATCGCGCAAAACCAGCCCGTGGTTCTTCGCCTCGCAGAGGCACTGAACCCTCTTGCCGTGCGCCGCCGCGGTGGAATAGATGTGAAGACCAACGGAGGTGGAGCCAACGTACGAAATTCCCGCGACATCCGGGTGCTTCAGCAGCAATTCCGCCTCGTTCCGGCTGCACGTCACCAGGTTCACGACCCCCGGCGGCAGACCGGCCTCGATCAGCAGCTCCAGGCAACGGCACGCCGTCTGCGGCGTCAGGCTCGCCGCCTTAAGGACAAAGGTGTTCCCCATCGTGATGCAGAGCGGGATCATCCAGCCGAACGGGATCATCGCGGGGAAGTTGAACGGAACGATCCCGGCAAAAACACCCACCGGCTCCCGGTACATCACCGTGTCGTGGCCGGTCGATACGTTCATCAGCGCGTCCCCCTGCATCAGCACGGGACCGGCGCAGGCCAGCTCCACCACCTCGATGACCTTCAGGATGTCCCCCTTGGCCTCATCCCAGTTCTTCCCCAGTTCCATGGAAACCGACATCGTCAGCTCATCCAAGTGATCGAAAAGAAGCTTGCGGAAGTTGAACATCACTTCCGTCCGGCTTTGTATCGGCCTGCCCGACCAGCCCGGGAAGGCTGCCTTCGCCGCCGCCACTGCACTGTTGACCTCTTCCACCGTGCAGCAGGGCGCCTCCGCCATCACCTCCCCGGTGCTCGAGTTGGTCACCGGCATATACTTCTTCGTCTTCGATTCCTTCCATTCGTTGTCGATGCAATACTTCAATTTTCTTGGCTTCGTCATGATTGAATTCTCCGTTTTATTTGATTTGTATTGCCGATAACATGTCGTTTGTCATATTCGGTCTGTACGCAGGGGATCCGGTGGTTTTGGCAATGACATCGCCTGTCGCCAGAATATCCTGTATCAAGGTTTTCTGCGCTTCCGCGACATTCTTATCGATGATGTGTTTCGTAATATTATAGTGGTAGTCATCCATGGCCTGATAAAAATCTTCATCCAGTCCGATTTTCTTCTTCATGTCCTCGAGCAGGTTATCGATAAAATCCATGATCAGAATGAGCATCGGATTTTGAGTTACGCGTGCGAGGTAACGATGAAAACTGATCCCCTTAACCTTCTCTTGCGTGGGGTCCATCGCTCGCGATTCGCGAATGATCTTTTGCAAGTTGTTGATGTGGGCATCGGAAAGTTGGGAAATGACGATCCGCACGATGCAGGGTTCAAGCATGCAACGCACCATCGTAATGTCATAAATGGAAACAGACTCGAACTTTAAAAAACCTTGAATGCTGTTGATGGTGGTCTTCATGTCCACCTGAGCGGCAAAAACACCGCCCATCAATCCCTTTCGAATCTCAATGATACCCATGGCCTCCAATACACGCAAAGCTTCACGCAGGGTAGCTTTGCTGACGCCGAAGGATTCCATCAATTCTTTTTCTGATCCTAATTTGTCGCCCGGGCTTAATTGTCCAGAGATAAAGATTTCTCTAATTTGCTGAATGATATCGTCCGATATTTTTAAATTCTGACGGCGTCTGAACAGACTACCGGCTGCGCTGTTGATCTTCTGCTTCTCATGAGAGTTCATAAGATCACTCTAAACGCCAAAAGGATTCTTGTAGACTGTATCTGCAAAATTGGATGAGATAAGTCAAGCACTTTTTATTATATTTTAATAATATTATAATCATTCATAAATTTCAATATATACAACATGATAATTACTCCGACAAACGCGACCAGAAAAGATATTACAGTGCCGCGAGCAACAAAATCCCGGTTCCCCTGGTATTTCTTCTGCTGTTGCGTTATCATCGAACCTGATCCCATCCATGTTCATTTGGTCGTCCAGCCGGCGGACGCTTCCCGGCAGAGGGCGCAGACAACTCCGGGGGACACAGGAGCGGAAAGTGATCATGAAATCATTCCTCACCGACTCGACCAAACATTTGCGGTCCTCCCTGGTCAGACGCGGTTGTGCCATCGGGCGATACACATCCTCTGTTTTTGCCGATCGGGAGCGGAGATACCGGCTGCGGGAAGACGTAACGGACCAATCCGTCGCGATCATCGCCTCTGTCCATCCCGCTCCCGAATCGCTGTTCGACCTGCTGGTGCTCCATCGACTGCTCCTGGAAAACGGCGCCGCCGAGATCACGCTGATCGTCCCCTACCTCGGGTATGCGCGGCAAGACCGTCCCAAAAAACAAGGAGAGGCCCGCATCGGCATCATGGTTGCCGAACTCCTTCGGCGGACCAGGGCGGCAAACCTGATCGTCTGCGACCTTCACAGCGATCGCATTCGCAAGGCGCTTGGGCCATCCGTCATTGAATTATCCGCCCTGCCGCTGTTTGCCGAAGCTGTCGCAAAACACCCCCCCGAGGTGATCGTGGCGCCGGATCAAGGTTCCGTCCCGCGGGCTCGGCGACTTGCGGCGCTTCTGACGCCCCTTCCGGAGGTTGCGATGATCGATAAATTCCGTCCGCGACCCAATGTCGCCGTCGCGAGACATCTCCGGGGAAACGTTCGGGGGAAGAAGGTCCTCATCGTCGACGATATGATCGATACGGGCGGAACGCTCGTCGAAGCGGTCAAGCTCGTGATCGAAAACGGCGCCGCAACCATCCGTATCGCAGCCACGCACGGCATTTTTTCCAATGCGGCCGGGGACCGTCTGTCGCAACTGCCCATCGACGAGATCCTGGTCACGAACACGCTGCCGCAGGTACGCCGGGCCAAAATGCGCTGCCTCGATGTCGTCCCGCTCTTTCTTCAAAACCTGATCTGATGCGCACGGCCTGTTCGTCCCTCCGGGAATTTCTCCGGACGCATATCCGTATGGCAAAGCCGGCGGAATTCTGTTATCAATAGGCCGGTATTATTGGAAAATAGAATAGAATCATCCTTGTCTGATCGGGAGAGTCCATCATGCCTGAAGAAGATATTGCAAAACTGAAAATTGAAAAGTCGGAGACAATCGTCAAGACCGGACGCAGCCGGAAGCCTCTGGTTATCGCGGTCATTGCGCTGCTGCTTCTGGCGGCCGGCGGCCTCTACTTCGGCGGCATCCTCGTCCCGGCCATTTCCGTCGATGTGACGACCATCTCTCCGTTTTACCCCTCACAGTCGGTCTCCCTGTTGAACGCCAGTGGCTACATCGTCGCCCAGCGGAAAGCCGCCGTGGCCTCCAAGGTGACGGGTCGTCTGGTGGCGCTGATGGTGGAGGAGGGAAGCAAGATCAAACAGGGACAGATCATCGCCCGCATGGAAAATATCGACGTCTCCGCGGTCAGAGACCAGGCCGCGGCCAACCGGGACACCTCCCGCGCCAACCTGGAACAGGCCAAGGCGGACCGGGACAATGCCCAGCGGGAATATGAACGATACAAAAGGCTGGTGGCCAACGGCTACGTGTCCCGGTCCGCGTATGAAACGGTGGAAACGCGGTATCAACGAGCCGTCGAAGGGGTGAAGGCGCTGGAAGCGGCCGTTCAGGCCGGGGATGCCGCGCTGAAAACCGCCGAGGCGAGCCTGGACTATACGCTGATCCGCGCGCCCTTCGATGGCGTCGTTTTGACCAAGAACGCGGACGTCGGCGACATCGTCACCCCCATCGGCGCCGCCGCCAACGCCAAAGCCGCCGTCGTGACGATCGCCGACATGAACTCCCTGCAGGTGGAGGCGGACGTCTCGGAAACGAGCATCACGACAATCCGGGTCGGCCAGCCCTGCGACATCCAGTTGGACGCGCTGCCGAACATGCGGTTCCGCGGGGAGGTCCATGCCGTTGTGCCGACGGTGGACCGCAGCAAGGCCACCGTTTTGGTCAAGGTCCGTTTTCTGGACAAGGATCCCCGGATGTTGCCGGACATGAGCGCCAAAGTTTCCTTTCTCTCGCGCAGGCTCTCTCCCGAAGAGATGAAGCCGCGTCTCGCGGCCAGCCGGTCCGCCCTGATCGACCGAAAAGGCGGTACATTCGCGTATCTGCTCGAGGAAAACCGGGTCCGGCAGACGCCGGTCGGGATCGGGGCGACGTTTGGCGATATGGTGGAGATCGTTTCAGGACTGAAAGAGGGCGACCGCATCGTCGTAACCCCCCCGAAGGGACTGAAGGATGGATCGCGGATCAAAATCGCCGAACGGTAAGCGTTACCGTCCGAACCCATCCCCCATTAGGGAAAATCCGCTTGATC
>JAQTRB010000117.1 GCA_028712015.1 Syntrophales bacterium | reverse complement strand
ACCCTCTCGGGCGGGGAGAAGCGCCTGCTGTCGATCGCCGGCGTGCTGGCGATGAGCCCCCGCTACATCGCCTTCGACGAGCCGACGGCCTATCTCGACCCGGAGGGGAAACAGCGTGTTCTGGAAATCATCCGGCGGTTGAACCGGGAGGGGATGGCGATCATCCATATCGCCCATGACCGGCGGGACATCGCGGAGGCGGATCGGGTCGTGGTGATGGACCGGGGCCGGATTCTTTTGACCGGTACGCCGGCGGAGGTTTTCGAAAAGACGGATCGGCCGCCGGCCGTCGGTCTCGACGGTCTTCCGCAAGAGGGAAGGTCATGATCCTTTTGGGACAGTACCTGCCGGGCGACACCATCCTCCACCGCCTCGACCCGCGGGTGAAGATCCTCTCCGTGGTCGCGCTCAGCATCCTGATCTTCGGGGCAACGCCCGCGGAGATCCTGCTGATCAGCGCCTTTCTGCTTTTGGTGATCCGCTCGGCCGACATGACGTCCGCCCAGGCCCTGGGCGCGCTGAGGCCCGTGGCGGTTTTCATGGCGATGATCTTTTCCGTCCATCTCCTCTTTACCGAGGGAGATCCGATCCTGTCGCTCGCGCCTCTGCCGATGCGGATTACGCGGGAGGGATTCCTGCGGGGGATGTACGTGACCTGGCAGTTCGCCGGCCTTGTCCTTGCGGCCGCCGTTCTGACGCGGTCGACGCCCCCGTCCGATCTCGTCGGGGGGATCGAACGTCTTCTCCGGCCGTTCTCGCGGGTGGGCGTGCCGTCGCAGGACATTGCGGTGATGATCTCGATGGCGCTGCGGTTCATGCCCATGCTGCTGGAGGAATACGACCGTCTCCGCATGGCGCAGATGGCGCGGGGCGCGGATTTCACGACGGGAAGCCTGGCCCTGCGAGGCAGAGCCGTCGCGGCGCTCGCCGTTCCGTTGCTCCTCTCCTCGTTCCGTCGCGCCGACGAACTCGCCGTCGCGATGGAGGCCCGCGGTTACCGCCGCGGTCCCAGAACCGCGCTCCGGGAACTGCGGTTTACCCGACTCGATCTGGGCGCGTTCGTGGCGATCCTCTCTTTTCTTCTCGTGAATTTTGCCTTGAGAGCGGCGGTCGGCTGAAAGGCCTGATCGGGAATTTCCTGAAACAAAGCGAAAGGATGGATTGGGCATATGAAAAAACCCTGGACGTTCGTCGACACGCCCGCCAAGTTGGCGAAGGCCGAAAAACGGATCGGCAATGCGCCGGCGATTGCCCTCGATACCGAGTACGACTCCTTTCGCTACTTCCGGGAGAAACTCTGTCTGCTGCAGATCCAGACCGGAGAAAAAAGCTGGCTGATCGATCCGCTGGCGGAGCTCGACCTCTCCTTTCTCGGCGATGTTCTGGGCGATCCGGGGATCCTCAAGATCTTCCACGCCGGCGACAACGACATCCGGATCCTGAAGCGGGATTATGCCTTCGCCTTTAGGAACATCTTCGACACCCACCGCGCCGCATCGCTTCTGGGTTTCCGCCAGCTTGCCCTTTCGACGCTTCTCGAATCCGTCCTTGGCGTAACCCTGGAAAAGAAAATGCAGCGATCCCGGTGGGATACACGCCCCCTATCGGAGGAGCAGTTGGACTACGCCGCCCTCGATACGGCGCACCTGCACGAGCTCTACCGGAAATTGAACGCGGAATTGCGGGAAAAGGGTCTGGAGAAGGAGGCGAAAAGTCATTTCGTCGGATTGACCGCCGTCGCCTGGCGGCCGAAGATCCTCGACCGGCTGGGCCACCGGAAGCTCCCGGGCTACGGGCGACTCTCCCCGGAGCAGAAAGAGCGTCTCCGGCGCTTGTACCGCTGGCGCTTCGAAAAGGCGAAGGAGACGGATCGCGCCTGTTTCATGCTGTTGCCGGATCCGCAGCTCGTCGCCCTTGCCCGCCTGGCTGCCCCGTCGCTTCGGACCCTGGCCGGACCCGGGCTCCTCTCGGCGGACGGTTTGAACCGTTTCGGTCCGCAGATCCTCAGGGTTCTGCAACAGGACTGAAAAGCGCGGTCGGACGGCTTCTAAGACACCCGGCCGAATCGAGGAATGCAGCGGCCGCGACCCCGGAGAAAAATTCCAGTTGACTGCCAATAGATATTGTGGTTATAAAGGCACCCCATACAACATATTGTATTTTTCCCGTAGGATTCTATATCGATTTCGCCGTCATCATAAGGAGATAGCATCATGGCCGTTCATCCATCCGTGGTTCCGCAATTGTCCAAGAATGCCGCGACGGTTTTAGAGAGGCGCTATTTGCGCAGGGACGCCAATGGCCGCGTCATGGAAATCGCCGCGGACATGTTTCGGCGTGTCGCGGTTGCGATTGCCCGCGCCGATCAGAAATTCAACAAGGACGCCGACACCTCGACCCTGGCGGAGCGGTTTTACAATGCCATGGCCGGATTCGAGTTCCTGCCGAATTCCCCGACGTTGATGAACGCCGGCCGCGAATTGGGGCAGTTGTCGGCATGTTTCGTCCTGCCCGTCGGGGACTCGATGGATGAGATCTTCGATGCGGTCAAACATACGGCCCTGATTCACAAATCCGGCGGCGGGACCGGCTTTTCCTTTTCCAAACTCCGCCCCAAGAATGATGTCGTCCAGTCCACGACGGGCATTTCCAGCGGACCCATCTCCTTCATGCGGGTTTTCGACATCGCCACCGAGACGGTCAAACAGGGCGGCACGAGGCGAGGCGCGAACATGGGGATCCTGCGGGTGGATCATCCGGATATCCTCGAATTCATCCGCTGCAAATCCGATCGGAAGCAGTTGAACAACTTCAACATCTCCGTGGGACTGACCGAGGCCTTCATGCAGGCGTTGGAACAGGACGAATCCTATCCGCTGATCAATCCCCGCGATCGGCAAAAGACCGGAACCTTGAAGGCCCGGGACGTTTTCGACCTGATCGTCAGGCATGCCTGGGAGAATGGGGAACCCGGGATCATTTTTCTCGATCGGATGAACCGGGACAACCCCACCCCGCACATCGGCGCGATCGAATCGACCAATCCCTGCGGCGAGCAGCCGCTTCTGCCGTACGAATCCTGCAATCTGGGCTCCATCAATCTGGGATTGATGGTGAAGTCGGGTCAAGTCGACTGGGAGCGGCTGAAGGAGATCGTGCACCTGGCCGTCCATTTTCTGGACAACGTGATTGAACTCAACCGCTATCCGCTGCCGCAGATCGCCCAGATGACCTATGCCAATCGAAAAATCGGCCTGGGCGTCATGGGGTGGGCCGACATGCTCATCGCGTTGGGGATTCCATACAGCTCCGAGGAGGCCGTTGCGCTCGGCGAAAAGGTGATGGCGTTCGTCAATGACGAGGGTCACGAGGCTTCCCGAATCTTGGCCGGCGAGAGGGGCGCCTTTCCCAATTTCGAAGGGTCCCTCTTTGCCCGGCAGGGGAAACCGGCGATCCGCAATGCGACCGTGACCACCATCGCCCCGACGGGAACGATCTCGATCATCGCCAATACCTCGTCGGGAATCGAGCCGATTTTTGCCGTTTCCTTCGTGCGACAGGTTCTGGACAACAACATTCTGGTCGAGGTTCATCCGATATTCGAAAGGATGGCCAAGGAACGGGGCATCTATTCCGAGGCCCTGATGGAAAAGATCGCGGAACACGGAACGATTCAGGGTATCCAGGAGATTCCCGACGATCTTCGCGCGTTGTTCGTTACGGCCCATGACATCACGCCGGAGGATCATATCCGGATGCAGGCGGCCTTCCAGAAGAATACGGACAATGCGGTCAGCAAGACGGTGAATTTCCCCAAAACCGCGACAATTGAGGAGGTTCGGAGGGTATACGAACTGGCCTATCAGATGGATTGCAAGGGCGTCACGATCTACCGGGACGGATCTCGGGAGCATCAGGTGCTCTCCACCGCCAAGACATCGCCGGAATCGGAAGCGGCGGAGAAAAAGACGGTTCGCGACCGCCCAATGACCCTCAAGGGCTGGACATACCGGATGCAAACCGGTTGCGGGCCGCTGTATGTGACCGTCAATGAGGATGAGGAGGGGCTCTTCGAGCTGTTTACCACCATGGGCAAGGCGGGCGGCTGCGCGGCCTCCCAGAGCGAGGCGATCGGGCGGATGGTCTCGCTGGCCTGGCGGAGCGGCGTTCAACCCAAACAGGTCATCAAGCAGCTTCTGGACATCTCCTGCCATTCCCATTCGGGCTTCGGGGACAAGAAGATCCTCTCCTGCGCCGACGCGGTGGCCAAGGCGATTCAGAACCATCTCGCTTCCACGGGCCATGCGGAGAAAATGGAAAAACGATCGCTGTTCAAGGGGGCATGCCCGGAATGCGGCGGCAAGGTCGAGCATGAAGGGGGCTGCGCCGTCTGCCATTCCTGCGGATTCAGCGAGTGCATTTAATGGATCCCCGGGGTTCGAAGAACGCGATTCGCGCGGTGCTGTTCGATTTCGACGGCACGCTGACCGGGCCCGGCTCGCTGGATTTCAACGTGATGCGGAAGGCCGTCGGCTGTCCGCAGGGGCGTCCGGTTCTCGAATTCATCAACGGCATGGCATCGCAGCAGAAACGAACCGCGGCTTTGCAGGCCCTGGATGCCTTCGAGGCCGAGGCGGCCCGGAAGTCGCGTCCCAATGACGGCGCCGAAGAGATCCTTGAATTCCTGCGCACGCGGGGCGTAAAGGTCGGAATCATCAGCCGCAACAGCCTGGCCTCCATCCGGACCGCCCTCGAAAACTTCCAGCGGATCCGGATGGAGGACTTCTCCGTCATCCTTTCCCGCGACGATCCCTTCAGCCCGAAGCCCAGCCCCGAAGGGATCCTCGCGGCGGCGAGGATCATGGCCGTCCCCGTGTCGCGGCTTCTGGTCGTCGGCGATTTTGTCTTCGATGTCGAGGCGGGATTCAAAGCGGGGGCGATCACGGCCTTTCTGACCAATCGGGGTTCTTCGCACCCCTGTGTCCATCCGTCGGATTTCACGTTGGAGCACCTGGGCGATTTGCGGGATATCGTCGGCCTCTGCTGACCGCCGCCCCGTGGACCCGATCCATCCGGCATATCTCCCCCTTTGCCGAAAACCTGGACAATCCGGGGCGGATGGATGTATGCACGAACCATGGATCCGATCTTCAAGCTCGCCTCCTTCGTCAAGCCCTACCGGAAACGCGCCGTTCTGGCCCTGGTGCTGCTGACGGCGCTGGTTTTCATGGATCTGGCCATCCCCCGACTGGTCCAGCGGATCATCGACGAGGGAATCGGGCGGCACGACCAGCAGGTCGTCATCCGGACCGCGCTCTTGATGCTCGGCATTTCGCTGTTGAGCACGCTGCTGGCCGTCGGGAACAACGTCCTGTCCGTCCAGGTGGCGGAAAGCCTGGCCCGCGATCTGCGCGACGCGCTTTTTTCCAAGATTCAGACCTTTTCGTTCGCCGATCTGGATGAACAGAAGACCGGCCGGTTGATGGTCCGGCTCACCAGCGACGCGAACGCCGTCCAGCGGGTGGTGATGGTTTCGCTCCGGATCGGGACGCGCGCCCCGCTGCTGATGATCGGAAGCTTGATTCTGATGGTCAGCACCAGCCCGCGGCTGGCGATGATTCTGCTGCCGCTGCTGCTGGTCACCTCCGCGCTCATCGTTTTTTTCGTGGTCCGGATGGAGCCGCTCTTCCGCTCCGTGCAGCGGAAGCTCGACGGCCTCAACACCGTCCTCCAGGAGAACATCGCCGGGGTGCGGTTGGTCAAGTCCTTCGTGCGCGCCGATTTCGAGGGCGAACGCTTCGAGCGGGCGAACGAGGCCTACACCGGCCATTCGGTCCGGGTGCTGCAAATCGTTTCCACCATGTCGC
>JAQTRB010000116.1 GCA_028712015.1 Syntrophales bacterium | reverse complement strand
AGGGGGCGAAGCTGGCCCTCCGGAAGAAATGCGACGGCATCGTCGGCATCGGCGGCGGAAGCGCGATGGACCTGGCCAAGGCGGTCTCCGTCCTCGCGGCGCACCGCGGAAAGGCGGAGGATTACCTCGGACTGAACCGGGTTCCCGGTCCAGGTCTGCCGAAGGTCATGATTCCGACGACCGCCGGAACGGGAAGCGAGGTGACCTTCACCGCCGTCTTCATCCGGAAGAAGCTCAAGAAGAAAGAGGGGATGAACAGCCCCTACCTCTATCCGGAGCTGGCGCTGCTCGATCCGGAGCTGACGCTGACCCTCCCGCCGCATGCGACGGCGACGACGGGGATCGACGCGCTCTGCCACGCCATCGAGTCCTACACTTCGGTCAATGCCTCGCCGATCAGCGAGATGATCTCGCTGGAGGCGATCGGCCTGATCTCCGACAACCTGCGGACGGCGGTGCACGACGGCGGAAACCTCGATGCCAGGGAGGCGATGCTGCTGGGCAGCCTCTACGCGGGGCTCGGCCTGGCCAACGCCGGGGTGACGGCGGTTCACTCGCTCTCCTACCCGCTGGGCGGGAAATACGGGGTCTCCCACGGCCTGGCCAACACGATCATGCTTCCCCGGGTGGTGGCCTTCAACCTCCCCGGCGCCCGGGAAAAGTTCGTCGACATCGCGGAGACCATGGGGGAGAAGGTCGGCGATCTGCCGCTCCGGGAGGCGGCCTACCTGGCCGTGGCGGCGGTGGAATCGCTCATCGAAGACTGCGGGGTCCTCACGACGCTCGAGGAGCTCAAGATCCCCGAAGAGGATTTCCCCGAGCTGGCGAAGGCGGCGATGACGGTCGCCCGCCCGCTGGCCAACAATCCGTGCAAGATGACGCTCGATGACATGGTCGAGATCTATCAGGAGTGTTATTCGTAAAAACATGAAATGGGAAAATGGGGGCATGATGCTGCATCGTGTCCCCATTTTCCAAATGGAAGGAGGAACAGGTTATGGCCGGTGCGGAATTGATTGGCAAGGAAGAGTTGAAGGAGATCGAGGCGCTCTTCAAGACGGGGATCTTCGCCCGTTATTCCCTCGACCGGGAGCGGCAGGGGATCTGGAAGGTCCGGGATTTCGAGAAGGCCTTCGCAAAATATTTCGGCGCCCGGTATGCCCTGGGGGTCTCCTCGGGCTCTACGGCCCTCAAGATTGCCCTTACGGCCCTGGACGTGGGGCCCGGCGACGAGGTGATCTGCCCGGCTTTTACGTTCATGGCCACCTACGAGGCGGTCCTCGAGGTCGGCGCGATGCCCGTCATGGCCGACATCGACGATACCCTGAACCTGGATCCCGACGATATTCCGAACAAGATCACGCCCCGGACGAGGGCGATCATCCCCGTCCACATGTGCGGCGCGCCGGCGCGGATGGACAGGATCATGAAGGTGGCCAGGAAGCACAAGCTCCTGGTGCTGGAGGACAACGCCCAGGCCTGCGGGGCGAGCATCCAGGGGAAGATGACGGGCACCATCGGGCGGATGGGCATCTTCAGCTTTGACCACTACAAGACGATTACCACCGGTGAAGGCGGCATGATCCTGACCGACGACCTGGACCTCTACCACCGCGCCGAATGGTACCACGACCACGGCCACGACCACCTCTCCACCGTCAGCCGGGCCCTCGACGGCCGGACGATCCTCGGCTTCAACTACCGGATGAATGAAATCCAGGGGGGCATCGGTCTCGCCCAGCTCCGGAAGCTCAACCGGGTGCTGGCGGCGCAGCGGAAGAACAAGACGGCCCTTGCGGCCATGCTGGCCCCGATCCCGGGTCTGAAATTCCGGGCGGTCCCGGATCCGGAGGGCGATTCGGCGACCCATCTGGCCTTCAACCTGCCCACGGAAACCCAGGCCAAGGCTTTCCAGAAGGCGCTGGCAGCGGAGGGGATCGGGACGACCATCTTCAAGGAGAACTTCTGGCATTACGTCCCCAACTGGGAGCACTTCCTGGCCAAATCCACGGCCCAGACGAAGACGGCCTTCAACGACCCGCGGAACCGGAAAGTCACGTACAGCCGCAAGGCGATTCCTCATGCGGAGGATCTCCTGGGACGGACCCTCATCCTGGGGATCAACGTGAAGATGCCGGCGGTCCGAATGAAGGCGATCGGCAAGGCCATTGAAAAGGCGGCGAAGGTGTTATAGGTAAAGAGGATCGGCGCTCCGCGCTCCTAGACGCTCAAGATCTTTTTTCGACCCTGCTCCTCCTCGCTTCGCTGCCGGGAAAAAACTCGCGCTTCGCGCTCGAACAGTTTTCCCGGCGGCCGCTCCGCTGCGGGGGCAGGGTACCCCGAAAAAATATCCATCCGCGTTTTCGGAGCGGAAACGTCGATCCCCGTGTTGAGGAGTTGATTGAAAGGAGTTAAGGGATGATTGTGGTCACCGGGGGCGCCGGGTTCATCGGGAGCGCCTTGGTTGCGAAACTGAACGCCGAGGGGATCGACGACATCATGATCGTCGATGACCTGGCTGCGTCCGAAAAGTGGAAGAACCTCGTGAAGCGACGTTATGTCGACTACCTTCACAAAAGCGTCTTCCTCAATATGGTCGATACGGGCCGGGTGCACTTCCCCGTAGAGGCGGTCGTCCACATGGGGGCCTGCTCCTCGACGACGGAACGGGACGCCAACTATCTGATGGAAAACAATTTCCACTACACGTGCCTCCTGGCCCAATGGGCGCTCGAAAAGGGGGTCCGGTTCATCTATGCAAGTTCTGCGGCGACTTACGGCGACGGTGCGCGGGGGTTTACCGACGACGACGAAACAACCCTCCGTCTGCGGCCGATCAACCTGTACGGATACTCCAAACAGCTCTTCGACCTGAGAGTGCTGCGCGAGGGGATGGCGGACCGGGTCGCCGGGATCAAGTTCTTCAATGTCTTCGGTCCGAACGAGTACCACAAGGGCGACATGACGAGCGTGGTCTTCAAGGCCTTCCATCAGATCCGCGATACGGGCCGGGTCCGGTTGTTCAAATCGTACCGGCCCGAATATCCCGACGGCGGTCAGGAACGGGATTTCGTCTACGTCAAGGATTGCGTCCAGGCGATCTGGTGGCTGCTGAACCACCGGGAGGTCAACGGGATCTTCAACTTCGGGACGGGGCTGGCCCGGACCTGGAACGACCTGATCCGGGCGGTTTTCGCGGCGATGAATCTCGCCCCGGCCATCGATTACATCGAGATGCCGGAGACGATCCGGGGACAGTACCAGTATTTCACCGAGGCGAAGATGGATAAACTCCGCGCGGCCGGTTATCCGGTTTCCTCCGGAGCGCTGGAGGAGACGGTTGCCGATTATGTTCGGTTCCTGAGCGATCCGGATCCCTATCTCTAAGGAAAATCGCCATGACCGTCCAGGTGGTCTGCATCATCCCGTCCCGTTACGAATCGACCCGCTTTCCCGGGAAGCCGCTTGCCGATCTCTGCGGAAAGCCGATGATCCGCCACGTCTATGAACGGGTTCTGAAGGCAAAGAGCGTGTCGTTCGCCGCCGTGGCGACCGACGACGAGAGGATCTTTGCGGCGGTGAAGGCGTTCGGCGGCCGGGCGGTGATGACCTCGCCCCGCCACCGGTCGGGAACGGACCGGATCGCCGAGGCCGTCGAGAGCCTGAATCTCCGGGATGAAGACATCATCGTGAACATCCAGGGGGATCAGCCGCTCTTCGAGCCGGTGCAGGTGGACGAGGTGGTCGGGCCGCTGCTTGAGGACGTTTCCATCCCCATGTCCACGTTGATCTACCGGATTGTCCGCGAGGAGGAGGTCGCCCATCCGAATGCCGTCAAGGTCGTTTTCGACCGGGACCATTTCGCGCTCTATTTTTCCCGCGCAACGATTCCTTTCGTGCGCGATGCGGGGAGGAAGGCCGAATATTTCAAGCACCACGGGATCTATGCCTACCGCCGTGATTTTCTGCGCGCCTTCGCCGCCCTCCCCGAGGGAATCCTGGAGCGTCTCGAGGCGCTCGAACAGCTTCGCGCCCTCGAAAACGGCTACCGGATCAAGGTGGTCGTCACCCCGCACGATTCCGTCGAGGTGGACACCCCCGCGGAACTGGAACGGGTCCGGCGTCTGATCACGGGGGAAAATCAATAGGGACAACGCCCTATTTTTAACGGAACACAAACCACAGACGAATGGGGCGCCGTCCCCAGGTGTCGGGAGAGAATGATGATCGATATCGAATATTTGAAGAAAATAAAGTTGGTTTCCGAACCTTTCGGCCAGAAAATTGTGGCGCATCTCCTGCTTCTGCCCAATTACAGCATCTTTCAGAAGGTGGACATCCGGATCGAAAATCATGAACGAATTCCCCGCGGGGAGAGCGTGATCTTTGCGATGAACCACACGGACCGGTTCAACTACTGGCCCTTCCAGTACAAACTTTTGAAAATGCGCGAATTTCCCTTTACGACCGTCTGGGTGAAGGCCAAGTACTATAAAAACGCCTTCCTTGCGAAGGGGCTTGACCTCTGCAACCTCATTCCGGTTCCGTCGATGGGGTATCTGATCGAAGAGTATTATCGGAAAAAGTTCAACCGCAAGATGGACAAGGGCCTCTACCGCACCGTCAGGGACATGATCGAAGGCCGCCTTGCCGAGGCGGGGCCGCAGGAACGCGCCGCGATCGAAGCGCTCCAGGCGATGGGCGAGCAGTTCACGGAGTTTGTCCGGTTGCAGTATGAAGGGGTCATGGAAAAGGTCGCGGAATTGAGCCGCACGGCCCTCTGCGAGCGGAAGCTCAATCTGATCATTTTCCCCGAGGGGACCCGCTCGGTGAAATTGGCGGAGGGGAGAACCGGCCTCGCCCAGCTTGCCCTCCACACCGGAAAGCGGATCGTCCCGGTGGCCTGCAACAACTCCGAAATGGTTTACCGGGGAAGCCTTCCCTTTGCGCGGAGCGGCCGGATCACCTACCGGATCGGAGAGCCGCTTTCCGTGAACGACCAGCTCAAGCCCTTCCGGATCCTGGAACCCTTCCGCCTCCTCTCCCGGGAATCGCAGTTGCGCTATCGGGAGCAGTTCGAAGGGGTGACGCGGATCGTCATGGAGAGCATCGACCGGATGCTGGACGCAAAATATCGTCGGGACTATGCCGCCACCTGACATGCCGGGTTGCCCGTCGGTTTGCTGCGAAGGCCTTGGCTATCGGCCCTTCGCGCCATTCCGCGGAAACGGGATCTCCGGGAGCGGCTTAAAAACGGGATCCCGACCCCGTCCATGCACCATCCGTCCGGAAAGTCACTGCGGAATCCTGCGCGTCGCCTCCTAGAGATGGATGTCCGTGCGCGGTTTTTTCTCTCCGCTCGTGTAGTCGTACCAGCCCCTGCCGGTCTTGCGTCCCAGATCGCCCGAGGCGACGAGCTTCCGGAGGGACAGGGCCGGCCGCCACTTGGGATCCTTGAAGTTTTCCCAGAGGGTTTCCGCCACGGCAAGTCCGATCTCGAGGCCGACGAAATCCCCCAACTCGAACGGCCCCATGGGATGCCCCAGTCCGAACTTCAGGGCCTTGTCGATATCCTCGATGGTGGCCACCCCTTCCGCCAGACAGTTGTAGACCTCGTTGCGCAGCGCCGCGTTGACCCGGTTCACCAGGAATCCCGGTCCGTCCTTGACGAACACGCCGACCTTGCCGATCCGGTCGGTGATCTCCTTGATCGTCCGGATCGTCCCGTCCGACGTCTTGAGACCCCGGATGATCTCCACCAGCTTCATGACGGGCACGGGGCTGAAGAAATGCATGCCCGCAAACCGGTCCGGCCGCTTCGTCGCCGTTGCCAGCTCCGTGATCGGAATGGACGAGGTGTTGCTGGCAAAAAGGACATGGGGGGGACAGATCTCCT
>JAQTRB010000115.1 GCA_028712015.1 Syntrophales bacterium | reverse complement strand
GGGATGTTTGATGATGTTGATTCCGGATGGGAGAAGAGGATCGTTTCCCCCGACGTATTCCTGTCGCGGATCGAACCCGGAATGAGTATCTTCCTCGGAACGGGTGTCGCCGAACCCCGGACCCTGGTGAAATGGTTGACCACGTCGGATCTGAGCAACTTGACCGATCTGGAACTTGTTCAGATTGTCAGTCTGGGCGACGCCATCGCGTTTCGGAACACCGCCCATGATCACAAATACAGGCTGAAAACGTTCTTCGCGGGTTGGTTGGCGAGCGATGCGATCACCTCCGGCTCCGTGGATATGATCCCTTGCCGATTTTCAAGAATACCCCGTCTGGTGGAATCGGGAGCGATCCGTGTCGATGTCGCTTTTGTTCAGATCACCCCTCCGGACAAGGCCGGCTATGCCAGCTTGGGGGTATCGGTCGATGTTGCAAAGTATGCGATGGAACGGGCCTCCATCGTCATCGGAGAGATCAACAGCAGCTTGCCGCGAACCATGGGCAACACCTTCGTCCATGTGGATGATTTCAATTACCTGGTCCGAGGGACGGAACCCCCGATCTACTTTCCGCGTTGGCCCGTCGATGACGTGATCGACAAGGTGGCCGCCAATGTGGCCTCCATGGTTGAGGACGGCAGTTGCATCTCTTTTTACTCGGGCGCCCTTTTTGAGGCGCTTGGCCGTCACCTCGCCCGCAAGCGCAACCTGGGAATTCATACCTATTTCTTTACTGATCCGCTGATGGATTTGATCAAATGTGGCGCGGTCAACAACCGGAGGAAAAACTACTTCCGCGATAAATCGCTGACGGCCTATGCCCAGGGAACACCTGAGCTGATGCAATGGCTGCACCGCAACCCTCTGGTCGAGTTTCAGGGCATCGACGTCGTTTCCGATCACCTGCGGATCAGTTTCAACGACAAGATGATCGCTATCCTTCCCGCCCGCAAGGTTGACTTGACGGGGGGAATCGCTTTGCACATCGGAAAGGGCAATGTTACCCCCGGACCGGGACAAGCTCAGGAGTTCTTCGCCGGCGCGGAACATTCTCGCGGAGGCCGGACCATCTTCGCGCTTCCCAGCCGCAACCTGCAGGGCCGGGGCAACATCCTCCTCTCGGTAGAAGATTTTCCGAATCAGTTCACGAATCGTGAATCTCTGGATCTGATCATCACGGAATACGGCATCGCATCGATGATCGGTCGGACGGTCCGCGAGCGCGCCCAGGCACTGATCGATATCGCCCATCCGGACGACCGTGAAGAACTCATCAGGCAGGCGAAAAACGCAAAAATTCTCTACGCGGACCAGATCTACCTGCCCGACTCCGGCTCCCTGTATCCGGACAGACTCTCTTGCAAACACAACTTCCCCGGAGGGCTAAACGTCCGTTTTCGGGCCATCAAACCTTCCGATGAAGAGGAGATGCGCAAGCTTTTCTACCGTTTTTCGGACAACGCCGTTTATTATCGCTACTTCAGCGCGATAAAATCGATGCCCCACCGCAAAATGCAGGAGTATGTGAATGTCGATTATCAACGAATCATGTCTATTGTGGGAACCATCACAGAATCGGGCGCGGAACGGGTCATTTGCGAGGGCCGTTATGTTCGCCATCATGATCGACCTTTCGCAGATGTAGCCTTTGTCGTCGATGAAACATTTCAGGGACGGGGAATTGCCTCTTTCCTATTTGAGATGCTGATCGGTATCGCACGTAAAAAGGGAATCGAAGGGTTCACGGCGGATGTGATCGCCGACAACAAGGCGATGCTGAAGGTCTTTGAAAAGGCGCCCTTCCCGATCCGCGCCGTGATGGAATATGGAATCTACAACCTGAGCATTCCCTTTGAGGACCCGGAAGCATCGGGTTCCAGCGCTCAGAAGGACAAGAAATGATCAGTGTCAAATGAAAATAGACTTGACCGGTGTCAAAAATGATCCGTTGAATTCTGTAGGAAGTCATGTTAGAAATATCATTGCGGATAGGTAACAATTCTGAATGGGAATGGGGATGGAGAATGACAACGACATGCAGATGGATTGCAGGCCTTTTGTTTCTGATCTTTTCGTTTCAACCTCTATGGGCAAAGGAGAAAAGCAGCGTTGCCGTTTTACCCTTTGCGGTTCACAGCGCGGAAAACATCGAATATGTCCGTCAGGGAATCGGAGAAATGCTCACATCCCGGATATCGGGAAATGAGAAGATCGAGGTTATCGCAAAGGAATCGGTCCGAGAAGCGCTTCCGGACAATGCTGTCCAGGGTCTTTCGGCATCCCATATCGATGCGTTGGGAAAGAAACTGAATGCGGATTTCCTGGTCTGGGGCAGCATCACCAAGATCGGCAACAGTCTCAGCATCGACGGGAAATTGGTCGATGTCATGGCCGGGAAAACCGTCGTAAACGTCTTTGCCCAATGTCCCACGATGGATGAAGTCATACCTAAAATCAACGACTTTGCACAGCAAATCACCACCCATATTCTGGGCGGTCTTCCCCAAACGATCGCATCCCCATCCCTTCCGAAAGAAATCGTCGTCTCTCGCCAGTCTTCCGTTCAGACCTCCCGGGAAGCCGAGATCATTTCCGGAATGAGGGGCGGTCGCAAGGGAACGTTCACCTCCTCCATCAATCCCGATTTCATCAACGCGGCGCAGCCGCTTAACCGGAAAACATTTTGGAAAAGCCAGGAATTCTCAAATGAATTCAGGGGAATGGATATCGGCGATGTTAACAGGGATGGCCTCAAGGAAACCATAATTATCGATCCGAACAACCTATTCATTTACCAAAAAAAGGATAATGCCTTCCGGATGATCGAAGAGATCTCCGGGAAGAGCTATGATAATTATGTCAGTCTCGATGTCGCCGACATCAACGGGAACGGAGTTCCGGAAATCATCATCTCAAGCTACAGAGGCATGCAAGTCAATTCCTTTGTCGTTGAATTCCAAAATGACAAATTCGTGACAATCGCATCCGCTATTCCCTGGTTTATGCGGGTGATCAACAACAGCTCGGGCGTCCCCGTTCTTCTGGGTCAGAGGAGAGGCATTGATAAACCCTTTGAGACGCAGATCCATGAAATCGTCTGGCAGAGCGGCGAATACCGGGAAGGAAGGAAGATGAGGATCCCCCTTGGACTCTCCGTCTATGGACTGACGATGGATAAGATCGGCTCGAGCGGTTCCGAGAGAATCGTCACGTTGAGCGAATCCGATTATCTCTACATTTATGAACAGACGGATAAACCACTATCCAAGGTTGCAGTCTTCGGCGGCAGCAATGAATTGATCTGGAAAAGCGATGATGTCTTCGGCGGCAGCAACACCGTGATTGAACCCATAGGCAATCCCTCGGACAATAAAGCGGAGGACGCTAACGAAAATACATATATCAATCTCCGGATTCTGACATACGATACAAATGGCGATGGCAAGCGGGAGATCATCATCGTAAAGAACCTATCATCCTCCGCCCGCATATTGCAACGCATCAAACTTTTCACTTCCGCGGAGGTTTACAATCTGGAATGGGACGGACTGGGAATGGTCGAGAACTGGCGAACCAAGAAAATCAACGGCTATGTGGCCGATTATCAGTTCAAGGATATCGACAACGACGGAGAAAATGAGGTGGTTCTGGCTCTGGTCCTCTCCACCGGCGGCGCCATCAGGGATAGAAGCGTGATCGTCGCCTATGATCTGAAAGCCGAATAGAAGAGGTTGACAATGGTCATAAACTGTTATAGAGGTTCCAGCCTTGACGAAAGACAGAGGCGGCAAAGAAAAACGATGATTGTGACCGCCGTTCGATACAAACGGTTTGACCAGGCGGTGTAGCTCAGCCGGTTAGAGCATACGGCTCATATCCGTAGTGTCCGGGGTTCGATTCCCTGCACCGCCACCAATCAGTACAAAAGCCCGGTCCCGGACCGGGCTTTTGTGTATTCGCCATTGGAGCGACCATGCTTGAACAGCGTTTTCTTCCCTCCCGTTGGGCCAGAAACCCCCACCTGCAAACCATCTTCGGGAGTCTGAGTCCCAGGATAAGGGGAAAGAACGAAATGGCCTCCGCGGCAACGGAGGTGATTACGGAAGTCGTAAACAAAATTCGTCTCTTGGGTTATACCTCCCGGCAGACGGGGCGGTCGCCGCGGGGCCTGATCATACTGATTCACGGCTGGGAAGGAAGCTCCGATTCAACGTATCTCCTCTCTACGGGGCGTTTTTTTTTCCGAAGGGGATATGACATCTTTCGCCTGAATTTGAGGGACCACGGACACAGCCATCATCTGAACCGGGGACTTTTTCACGGCGCGTTGACGGAGGAGACGGCGCAGGCGGTCGAAAGCATCGCCGGCCGTCTTCCCGCTCAACCTTGTTATCTGATCGGGTTTTCCCTGGGAGGAAATTTTGCACTGAGAATCGCGCTTCGCCAAGCGGACCGTCCTATAGCCAACCTAAGACGAATCTTCGCGATCAGCCCCGCTCTCGACCCGTTACAATCCACGCTGGCCATCGATAAAAGCCTGCCCATTTACCGCGCCTATTTTCTGAGCAAATGGAAAAGGTCACTCCGACGGAAACAGGCCTGTTTTCCTGAATTGTATCGGTTTGACGAGATCCTTCACCATAGAACGTGCATGGGGCTGACCGAGGCCATCATGCCCTGGTATCCGGAATTCTCAAATTACCGCGAGTATTTTAACCATTATACTTTAACGGGTAAAGCTCTTGCCTCCCTGGCCTTTCCGGTGACGATCATCACTTCAGCGGATGATCCCGTTGTTCCGATTGAAGATTTTCGACGACTGCCATCGAGTCAATATCTAAATATCTCCGTCCAGGATTTCGGCGGTCATTGCGGATTCCTGGACCCTTTTCCCTGCGGTTGCTGGTATGAAAAACAAATCGCTGAAATCATCAGGCGCGAGGAAGATGGATGATCGAAACTTCACGTTGTCCGCCGCTCTTCTCGGACCGGACCCTCTTTCCCGCTTTCGTTATCGATAAGCTGGGCGCGCATCCTTCAGATTTTCCGGAAACCTTTTGCAAAATCCTGGGTACGGGAAGAATGAATCACCACAGGCAGGCGGCCGGAGTCCTTCTCACTCTCCTTTTCCGGGAATCAACCGTAGTCGGAAAGGGAGAATTCGTGTTTCAGTTGATCAAACGCTCTTCCTGTGTTCCCCAGCCCGGCGATTTGAGCTTTCCGGGGGGAATGCTCCATCCGGTTTTGGACCGTCTTTTAAGGCTTTTTCTGATCTTTTATCCTTCCGGTATTCTCCGCGGAAAGGCACGCGCCTATGCCCATCGACCGCAATCATGTTCCTTCCGGATCATCACCCTTTTCCTGGCAAACGCCCTTCGTGAGTCCTGGGAAGAGATTCGACTATTCCCCAATCGTGTCCGCTTTCTAGGCCCGCTTCCCTCTTATCGGCTAACGCTTTTCCGGCGGACCATCTTTCCCTTGGCCGGGTTCGTCGAAGTTCCCGATATGCCGCGTCTGAGTCGCGAGGTGGAAAAGATCGTCGAAATCCCGCTGTCCGCCTTTTTTCAAAACGATCATTTCGGTTGCATTCAAATCGAAGCACCGGATCCATCCGGACGTAGCTCTCTTCAATATCCCTGCCTGATCCATACGGACGCCGACGGTATCGAAGAGGTTCTTTGGGGGGCTACTTTCCACATCATCGTCGGGTTTTTAGGTATCCTCATGGACTACCGCATCCCTGAATGGATGAACGGACGCATGGTGCGGAAAAAACTTCAAATCGACTACATCACCGGGAAGCCTGATTCCCGGACGGCAACAGAGGACCTTTTTCTTGACAGAAATCATCCATAATGCTTACTATAGCCCGACATCAAACAGGGCTTTCCATATCTCAACCCGGAGCTCCCGACATGAAGACTCCT
>JAQTRB010000114.1 GCA_028712015.1 Syntrophales bacterium | reverse complement strand
AAGAACATTACAACCTGATTTCGGCGCTCCACAAGAGTCTTCGGGGGAGCGATCCCGATGCGGCCCTCTACTGGCTCGGCCGGATGCTGAAGGCGGGGGAAGACCCGCTCTACCTTGCCCGGCGTCTGGTTCGCTTCGCCTCCGAGGATGTTGGAAACGCGGACCCGCGCGCGCTGACCGTGGCGATCGACGCCATGCAGGCCTACCATTTTCTGGGATCTCCCGAAGGGGAACTGGCCCTTGCCCAGGCGACCGTCTATCTGGCCACCGCCCCGAAGAGCAATGCGCTCTACGTGGGATACGGCCAGGTCAACGCGACCATCGAGAAGACGGGAACCCTGCCCGTTCCGCTCCATATCCGGAACGCCCCGACGAAGCTGATGAAGGAGTTGGACTACGGCAGGGGCTACCGCTACGCCCACGATTTTGCCGACGCCTATGTTCCGCAGGAATACCTTCCGGATGAGCTTCGGGGGAAGGGGAGTCGCTTCTACCGGCCGACGGAGCGCGGATACGAAAAGATCATCGGCGAGCGGCTGGATCACTGGCGGAAGATCCGCGAGGCAAACGCCAAGAAAGATTCCGGTTAGCGTTCCACGGGAGGGATGATCGCCGTGAATGCGTGCTTTGAACGACATAAAAAAGCGGGGAGGTTCAGAGAACCTCCCCGCTTTCAGGAGTGGAAAACCCGCCGGTTTCCCTTTGGTCGTTTTGCTGTCGGCTGATCGTGCCCGCGTTCAGTCAACAGGTATTTTCGGTTTATAGGGTATGCATCTCCCGTGCCAGTCATGCGAAATAACTTGTAATATATTGATATCAATGGATTTTATACATAACCGGTTGATTCCACGAACGATCGAAAGGGTGCACGGGAACGGCAAAAATTGTCGCTCCTTTTCGATTCAATCCATAAAACCTATTTAAAAACAAATTCTTACCAAAGAAAATCCGTTATGGGGTACAATCGACAAAAGTGTCGAAAGCATCGTCGGATGGATTCGGCCCCGCGCTTATTTGAACGGAAGCCGGGAAACGTGAAGGAAGAAAGCGTTGACTTTTCGGACGAATGGCCTATGATGACGCCCACATATTTACATGGCCCCCCGGTTTCGGAAAAGGGCGCTTTTGCCGCGAGCGGGCCGGTCCGGAGATGCTTTGGAAATGAGATCGAGGCCGTCTTTTTTGTGGTTCAAGGATGAGCATGATGAGTCCTGACAGGAAGATCGTCTGGCAGCACCAACCCCCCCATTTCAACCGCCCGTTCCTCCAGCCTCTGGCCGTCGGTCTCGTCTGCGCGATCTTCATTGTTCTCATCCTGTTCATGGGGATCATGGACATCCGGCGGAGCGATCACACCCTGATCGGCTTTATGGAGGATCAGGGGGAACGGATCATCGGTGTGGTCGAACGGCTTACGGAAGAGAACCTGAAAATGATGATCAGCGCTTCGCAGAAAACGGCGGGGAGTGCTTCCTCTCCGCTGAGCGAACAGGTTTTCACCCCCCAGAAGCTTCTCACGGATGAGATCGTCGCCATGGGGCGCGAGATCGATAACCACTGGAAAAGAGAGCATCTGAGCGAATCCTATATCCGTAAATACGCCAAGGAAAAAAACATCTGGCTTGTGGCCGTTCTCAACAGCCGGGGGGATGTGATTGCCCAGAGCCGGCAGATTCCGGAAAATCCGGTCGGCGAAAAGGCGCCCGAGGTGAATACGAACCGTTCAAAAAAAAGCGCCGATCTGATTAACCACCTCAATCAGCTCAACCGTCTGAGGAAGATCGGTTTTATCGCGCTCAGTCGAAAAGACAAGAGTGGGACGATCATCCTTGCCCTGGACATCGAAAGCCTCCGGTACTGGGGGAGGCGGGTCTCCGTCGAAAAGGCGCTGGAAAAACTGGGAGAAGGACAGGGCATCGTCTATCTGAGCGTCCGGAATAAGAATGCGTTGCCGCTGGGGAATACCGGCATGCTTTCCTCGGAGTGGACGGAGACAGACCCACTGTTCCCGAAGATCCTGTCCGGAGCCGTGACGATTGATAGCCGTAAAGTGAGCGTTGGGGAGAAGAGTCTGTTGGAGATCGTTGCCCCGCTGCGCATCGGCGGCGAGATCGTCGGAGTCGTTCGCCTCGGTTTGGATCGAGGAAACACCGATCAGATTCTCGACGAGAACCGACGAAACATGTTTATCTTTCTGGCCTTTGTGGTCTTGATTGCACTGTTGTCGATGTGGCTGCTGTATCACAACCAGAATCGCCACTTGGCGGGTGTGGTCGAGATGACGCGACAGCTTGAAAAGGCGGAACGGCTCTCTTCGCTGGGGCAGCTTGCCGCCGGGGTGGCCCACGAGATCCGCAATCCGCTGAACGCGATCAGCATGGCCAGCCAGCGTCTGAAACGGGAATATATGCCGGCGGATGAGGAAAAGAGGGCGGAGTTCGGATTGCTTGCCGGGGTGATCCGGGACGAGATCCGGCGGCTGAACGGGATTATCGAAGAGTTTCTGACCTTTTCAAAAGGTCGGCGACTGGAGCTTCGCGATTGTCCGATTCAGGAGATTCTCGGGAAGATCACGACCCTGATCTCCGAGGAGGCCTCTTCCAGAGGCATCAGCCTTCGGACCGACTGGGGAAGCGAGCCGATTGTGATCCCGATGGACAGGGACAAGCTCCAGCAGGCGGTGTTCAATTTGGTCAAGAACGCGATGGAGTCGATCAGCGGCGAGGGGATTGTGACGCTTTCCGCGCGGAGTATTGAAAAAAACCGTGTAAGCGTCCGAATTTCCGATACCGGGTGCGGCATGACCACGGAAGAGGTCGACCGGGTCTTCAATCCCGAATATACGACCAAGGAAAAAGGGCTTGGACTGGGCCTGCCGCTGGCGCACGAGATCATCCGCGGTCACGGCGGCGAGATTCGCGTTCTGAGCCGGAAGGACCAGGGAACAACCTTCGAGATTCTTCTTCCGACCGAAAGAAAGCAAATCGCAAAAGGGAAATGACCATATGAAAACACTGAACATCCTGGTGGTGGAGGACGGCCGGTCGCAACGGGAGATGCTCCGCGATTTTCTCCGGAAAGAGGGGCATATCGTCGGCGAGGCCGAAAACGGCGAGCGGGCGATCCGATCCGTCCGGGATGGCCATTATGATCTGATCCTGCTGGATTACCGGATGCCGGGTATGGATGGAATGCAGGTTCTCCGCGCCGTGAAAGGGATCAATCCCGAAATCGATGTCGTGATCGTGACCGCCGAGGGGTCCATCGACATGGCCGTGGAGGCGATGAAGGCCGGGGCGTTTGACTATATCACGAAGCCCGTGGAGTTCGATGAACTGCTTCTGCTGGTGGCCCGCGTCGCCGAACGGCGGACGCTGCGGAAGGAAAACGAAATCCTCCGAGGCGTTTTCCGCGGCGAACCGTTTGGCGACAAGGGGGTGACGACCGACCGGATCGTCTACCGGAGCGACAAGATGAGCGCGCTGATCAACATGGCCGGCCGGGTGGCGGCGAGCCGCGCCACGGTTCTGCTCCAGGGAGAGAGCGGGACGGGAAAGGAGCTCTTCGCGCGGTTGATCCACCAGTTGAGTCCCCGCTCCGCCAAGCCCATCATCGCGGTCAACTGCGGCGCACTGCACGAAAACCTGCTGGAGAGCGAGCTGTTCGGCCACGAGAAGGGGGCGTTCACCGGCGCGTCAGCCCGGCGGATCGGTCGTTTCGAGGAGGCGGACGGCGGCACCCTCTTCCTCGACGAGATCGGCGAGCTTTCTCCGCCCGTCCAGGTCAAGCTCCTCCGTTTCCTTCAGGAGCATGAATTCCAGCGCCTGGGCGGGAACCAGACGCTGCGCACCGACGTCCGGGTGATCAGCGCGACCAATCGGGATCTCGAGCAGCGGGTCAAGGAGGGCGCCTTCCGCGAAGACCTCTTCTACCGGTTGAACGTGGTCATGATATCGATCCCTCCGCTCCGGGAGCGGAAGGAGGACATTCCGGCGCTGATCGACTACTTCCTGAAGCGGTACACCGATGAAAACGGGAAGCGGATCAAGGGCCTCAGCAGCGAGGCGCAGGACGTCCTGCTCAAATACGATTATCCGGGGAACGTCCGTGAACTGGAGAACATCATCGAGCGCGCCGTTGTCATCGCCCGCGAGGAAATGATCTTCGAGGAGGATCTTCCGTTCCGCAACCGCCCGGCAGCCGAACCGGAGTTCCGTCCGGGAGAGGAAGGGATGCTGCGCGGTTCGGTCGAGGAGCTGGAAAAGCGGCTGATCATCGAGGCGATGGAGAAGGTCGGCGACCATCAGAGCCGCGCCGCCGACCTCCTCGGCATCAGCGAACGGATGCTCCGCTACAAGCTCAAGAAGTACGGCCTGAAGGCGTCATAGCCGCGCCGATCCCTCTGTCCAACCGGCCCTTTTGCGAAAAAGAGAGACGATTCAGACGGCTTTCACCGGTCCGCCCTCCCGTTTCCTCCGGAACCACTGCAGCGTGAAGACCACAATAAACAGCGCCGCTCCGGCCAGATCCGTCTGGATCCCCGGCTTGATCAGCAGCAGGGCTGTAACCAGCAGCAGCAGGGCTTCGTACCAGGTTGTTTTCACGAGCAGACATCTCTGGACGGCCGCCGCGAGGCAATATACCCCGAAGGTTGCCGTGAACAGCGCCGGAATGATCTTCCAGAAGCTGCCGACGAAGAGCAGTTCGGGCGCATAGACGAACATGAACGGGATGATGAAGCCGGCGATGCCGAGCTGGAAGGCCGCCAGTCCCGTTTTCCACGGATCGGATCGCGCGATGCCGGCCCCGGCGTAGGCGGCCAGCGCCACGGGGGGCGTGATGTCGGCGCGTGTCCCGAAATAGAGGATGAACAGGTGGGCGGCCATCGGCAGGACTCCCATCTGGACGAGCGCCGGCGCCACCAGCGCGGAGATGATGACATACTGGGCTGTCGTGGGCACGCCCATTCCCAGGAACAGGCAGGCGATCATCGTAAACGGCAGGGCCAGGTAGAGCTTCCCCAGCGAGGCGTCGACGATCATCGAGGAGAATTTGATCCCCAGACCGGTCATCGTGATGGAGCCGATGATGATCCCGGCCGCGGCGCAGGCGGCGGCCACCTCGACGGCGCCGACCGCCCCCTCCTCCAATCCCTCCAGGATCATCTTTCCGTAGGTCTTCAGCGATTCCCTGCGGATGAGGCACATCAGGAACGAGGTGACGATCGTGGCGATGATCGCCCAGAACACGGCCCGTTCCGGAGAGAAGTCCTGCGTCAGGAAGGCGATCAGCAGGAAGATGGAGAAAAGGTGGTGCCAGCCTGAAGCAAAGGCGGCGCCGATCTTCGGCAGCTCGTTTCGCGGCAGGCCGACGAGCCCCATCGACACGGCCCGGAAGTGAACCTGCATGAACGTGGAGAAGAATGCGAGTGTCGCCGGGATGGCGGCGGCAATGCAGACCTTGTAGTACGGGACGGAGAGGAATTCCGCCATGATGAAGGCGGCGGCCCCCATGATCGGCGGCATGATTTGGCCCATCGTCGAGGACGACGCCTCGACGCCGCCCGCGAAATGGGCCGGGTATCCGGTCCGCTTCATCAGCGGGATGGTAAAGGTTCCGGTGGTCACCGTGTTGGCGACGGAGCTGCCCGAGATCATCCCGAAGAACGTGCTGGAAACGACGGCGGCCTTTGCGGGCCCCCCTCTTGTCCATCCGGTCAGCGCGAAGGCGACATCGGTGAAGAACTGTCCGGCGCCCGTCTTGCGCAGCAGCGCGCCGTAGAGGATGAACAGCAGGATGAAATTGGCCGACACCCCGATCGGGACGCCGAATATCCCGTCCGTGGAGAGAGAGAGGTAGGTGCAGAGGCGCTGGAAGCTGTAACCTTTGTGGGCCAGCACATCGGGCAGATACGGTCCGAAGAGGGCATAGCCGACGAAGACCAGCGCAATCAACGGAA
>JAQTRB010000113.1 GCA_028712015.1 Syntrophales bacterium | reverse complement strand
CTGGTCTCCGGAACCAGAGGCCGTGGGTTCAAGTCCCACATCGCCTACCATAAAGCGAAAAGTCTTGATCTTCATGGAGACTTGGTATAGTAACCAAACCAAATTCAAAGAGGGACTCTCCTTGCCCGGACCCAATCCGGGCTATAGAGCCGAAAGGAGGAAACAACATTGAGGAGATACGAAACCATACTCATCGCGCATGCCGATCTGTCCGAGGATGAGCTGACCGGCCTCATCGAACGTCATCGAGCGATCATAACGGATCAGAAGGGCATCATGGTCAAGGTCGAGCGATGGGGAAAAAGAAGACTGGCCTACCTCATCAAAAAGCAGTCCAGAGGCTTTTACATCCTGATGGATTATGCCGGTGAGACGGTCGTGGTCAACGAATTGGAAAGAAATCTCAAGATTCATGACAAAGTCTTGAAGTTCATGACCGTTCTGAAGGATGATTCGGTCGATCCCACCGCGCTGGAGAAGGAAATCGCGGATGCCGCACAGACAACGAAAAAGCAGGAGGAGCCTCAAGCGGCGGCTCCCGAAGCTCCCTCTGCCGTCCAGTCGGTTGAAGGTTCCGCGAAAGAGTCGACGGAAATTCAGCAGACGGTTCCGGAAGAATCAAAGACAGACGCGAAAGGGGACCATTGATCATGGCGATAACACCTACACCCAGAGGTCCCGCGAGAGGGGCCAGGCCGCAGAAAAAGTTCTTTCACCGGAGAAAATTCTGCCGGTTCTGTACGGACTCGAACCTGAAAATCGAATACAAGGAAACGCAAACCCTCCGCGATTTTACAACGGAGCGGGGCAAGATTATGCCTCGGCGGATCACGGGAAACTGCGCAAAACACCAGCGGGAATTAACGGTGGCCATCAAGAGAGCCCGGACCATTGCCCTGCTGCCCTTTGTCGTATCCGAAGGATAAACGAAGCAGATGGCGGGTTCGGAACTTGGAAAGAGAAAAGGATCCTTTATTGGATAGCGGTATGATCCGGGGCGGTGCAATCCTTTCGCTCACTTTTCTCCTTGCGGCCCTGACCCCCTATATCGGGCCCATTGTTCTCATCCTCGCGCCGATTCCGGTCCTGTACTACCACTCCCGTTTGGGGAGACGACGCGGGTTGATCGTCTTGGCGGCTTCTTGCTTGGCGGCATACGGCATACTTGTCCTTTCGGGGCAAGGCGCCGCCCTTCCCGTGCTGTTCATGATCGGTTTTGTCGGTGTTCTGCTCTCCGAGATCCTGAAACGGCATTTTTCCGTTGAAAAGACATTTGTGCTCGCATCGCTGACGTTGTTCTGTGGCGCTGCCGTCTTTTTTCTGTACCATGCCGCACGGACAGGCGTCACGCCCTGGCAAATGGTTGAAAGTTACGTATCGCTAATCGTGCGGGAAAACATAAAATTATATTCCCAATTGAACCTTTCAGAGGAACAGGTCAGGCTGATCCGGGAAAGCGCCCCGCAGATCACCGACCTTTTCACCGGGATCTTTCCGGCGCTGGCCCTGGCGGGCTCCGTTCTGACGGTCTGGTTCAACCTGCTCGTCGGACGTCGGCTTTTTCAGATCAACGGTTTGCCCTTCCCCGATTTTGGCGATCTGGCCGCCTGGAAGGCCCCGGAAAAACTCGTCTGGCCGCTGATCGCCGCCGGATGCATGGTGGTGCTCCCGATCGACGGATTCGGCATCGTCGGGATCAATCTCCTGATCATCTGCGCTCTGATCTACCTTTTCCAAGGTCTGGCCATCGCTTCCTACTTCTTTCGGGAAAAACGGATCCCCGCGATGATCCGATGGCTGTTTTATGCGCTGATCCTGATTCAGCAGTATATGCTGATCATCGTGATCGCCTTCGGTCTTTTCGACATGTGGGTCGATTTCCGGAAGCGGATCGGAGGAATGAAGAACGTTCCCGTATAAAATCACAATCCGGATGACGGCGCCGGTTGTCGCCATCCCTCAAGGAGGAGCAATATGAAGGTCATTTTGAAGCAGAATGTGGAATCCCTGGGCAAGGCGGGGGATCTGGTCAAGGTAGCGGACGGTTATGCCAGGAATTTTTTGATTCCGAAGGGCCTCGCCGCGGAGGCAAACAGCCGCAACATGAAGGCCTTTGAACACGAAAAGCAGCGAATACTGCAACAGGCGGACAAGATTCAAAAACAGGCCGAGGAAACGGCTGTTCGATTGAGCGCGGTGACCTGCACGATCGCCCGCCGCGTCGGCGAGCAGGAGAAACTCTTCGGCTCCGTGGGCGCGAAGGACATCGAGGAGGCACTGGTTTCCCAGGGGGTCGAGATCGACAAGAAAAGTGTCCTGCTGGATGAGCCGATCAAGACACTCGGTGAATTTCCCGTCCGGATCAAAATCAGCGCCGGCGTAACCGCCGAGATCAAGGTGGCCGTCGTGGCCGAATCTTGACCGCATTGTTCGTCATCTCACGAGGGCTGCTTCCATGAAGGATATTGATGCCTCCCTGCACAAGCTGCCTCCTCAGAACCTTGAAGCGGAACAGTCCGTTCTGGGCGGGATTCTTCTGGAAAATCTCGCGTTAAACACGGTTCTGGAAGCGTTGGATCCCTCCGATTTCTACAGCGATGCCCATCGGAAGATCTTTTCCGCCATCATCGATCTTTCCAACCGGAACGAACCGTGCGATTTGATCACGCTGAGCAACATTCTCAAGGATCAAAAGCGGATCGATCAGGTCGGGGGAACGGCCTATCTCGCGTCACTGGTGGACAATGTCGCCTCCGCGGCCAACATTTCCTATTACGTCAAAATCATCAAAGAGAAGAGCATTCTCCGACGGCTCATCGGCTCGGCGACCGAGATCCTCAACAAGAGTTACGACGCGGCCATGGATGTCGATCATATTCTGGATGAGGCGGAACATGCCATCTTCGAGATCTCTGAAAACAAGATTCGCCCTTCATTCCACCCGATCCGGGACATCATCAAAGAGAGCTTCAAAACAATCGAACGGCTCTACGACAAAAAGGAACTGATCACGGGGGTCGCGACCGGCTTCGATAAGCTGGACGACCTGACCTCGGGACTTCAAAACTCGGATCTGATCATCATTGCCGGACGCCCGAGCATGGGTAAAACCGCTTTTGCGTTGAACATCGCCCAGTATGCCGCTCTGGAAATCGGCGTTCCCGTCGCGATCTTCTCCCTCGAAATGGCCAGGGAACAGCTCGCGACACGCATGCTCGCGGCGGAGGCCCGTGTGGACTCCCAGCGTCTTCGCAAAGGCTTTCTCGGGGAGACGGACTGGCCGAAACTGACCACCGCAGCGGGTCGTCTGTCGGACGCGCCGATCTACATCGACGATACGCCGGCGATTACCGTCATGGAGATGAAGGCCAAATCACGTCGTCTCAAGGCCGACAAGGGTTTGGGGCTCATCGTCTTGGATTACCTTCAGCTGATGAGGGGCAGTGCCTTCAAGGATTCGCGGGAACAGGAGATCTCGGAAATCAGTCGTTCCCTCAAGGCCTTGGCCAAGGAGCTTTCCCTTCCGGTGATCGCGCTGTCGCAGTTGAACCGCAAAGTGGAGGACCGAACCAGCCGCCGGCCGCAGATGGCTGATCTCCGCGAGTCCGGGGCAATCGAACAGGACGCGGACGTCATTGCCTTTATCTACCGGGACGAGGTCTACAACCAGTCGGAAGACAATCCGGAAAAAGGGATGGCGGAGATCATCATCGGCAAGCAGAGAAACGGACCGACGGGAATCGTGAAACTGGCCTTCCAGGAGAAATACACCCGCTTCGAAAACCTGGCGCGCGGGGCCGAAGGGGCTTAGGCGGGGAGCAGCTTGGTTTCCTTCCCCAGATAGGGAATGGCGAGGGCCAATTTCCGGAGGGCCTGCTTTTCGATCTGCCGGGCGCGCTCCCGGGTGATGTGATAGCGGTTGCCGATCTCCTGGAGGGTCAGCGGATTGTCCGCCATCACCCGATTCCGGATGATGAATGTCTCCTTTTCGTTGAGCCCGGTCAGTGCCCCCGCAATGTTTTTTTGGACGAGCTCCATCTCCTCCTTGCGAATGAGCGCCGCCTCCTGATCCTCCCCGTCATACGTCAGATGGTCCATATGCTTCGAATCGCCGTCCTCGCTCACGCTGGCATCGAGGGACAGATCGCGGTTGCTCATCCGCATCTCCATATCCTCAATCTCCTCCGGACGGACGCCCAGGGTTTCGGCAATCTCCGCGAATTCCGGACGTTTTTCGGAGAGCCCCTCCAGCCTTCTGCGGGCCTGGCTGAGTTTAAAGAAAAGTTTGCGCTGGGCCTGCGTCGTTCCGATCTTCACCAGACTCCAGGATTTGATGATATAGTTCTGGATGTAGGCGCGGATCCACCAAACGGCATAGGAGATCAGCCGATAACCCTTGTAGGGATCGAATTTCTTGACGGCATGCATGAGGCCGATGTTCCCCTCCTGAATCAGATCGGCCAGTTTGATTCCGTAATTCCGGTATTCGTGGGCGATCTTGACGACAAAACGCAAATTGGAAACAACCAGCTTCTCCGCTGCCTCCAGATCGTTTTTCTTCTTGAACCGGACCGCCAGACGAAACTCCTCCTCCGCGGTCAGAATCGCAAAACGGTTGATCTCCGCCATGTAGCGGTCGAGTGTCCCTGTAACTACCGGAACTTCCAAAGTCTTTCCTCCATAATTCTTCGAACTCCCGGTATTCTATACAGGGATGATCCCGGATCGTCAACCTCTTTCGCAGCGGCCGGCCGGACCGCACTCCGGTCCGGCCCTATTCTGTTCTCCCCCTATTCTTGACATCCCCATCCGGGATGTTTAATCTACATTCGCCATAGAGATTACATGAAATCAGGAGGAAACTCGAAATGAGATTCGATAAGTTTACGTTGAAGGTTCAGGAGGCGCTTCAGGATGCGCAGGGGCTGGCCGGACAGTACGGCCATCAGGCGCTTGACCTGGAACACCTCCTTGTCTCTTTTTTAAAGCAGCCGGAGGGCATCGTCTCCGCCATCCTGAAGAAGCTGGGCACCGACCCGCGGCAAATCGAAACAGATGTGCGCAGCGCCCTCGAGAAATTGCCGAGGATCGAAGGCGCGTCCGGCCAATCGTACATGACCCCCAGGCTCAACCGCGTCCTCGACGCCGCGCTCAGCGAGGCGGCGCGGCTGACGGACGAATATGTCAGCGCGGAACACATCCTTGTCGCGATGGCCGATGAGAAGGAGGGGCCGTTGCCGAAAATTCTCTCCGCCCACGGCATCACAAAGGATGCCATCTTCAAGGTGCTCGTGGAGATCCGCGGAAACCAGCGCATCACCGATCCAAACCCGGAAGAGAAGTATCAGGCCCTGAAACGCTACGCCCGCGATTTCAACGAACTGGCGCGGAACGGCTCCTTCGATCCCGTCATCGGCAGGGACGAGGAGATCCGTAGGGTGATGCAGGTGCTCTCGCGGCGAACCAAAAACAATCCTGTACTGATCGGGGAGCCCGGAGTCGGAAAAACGGCGATCGTCGAAGGGCTCGCGCAGCGGATCGTGAACGGCGACGTGCCGGAGAATCTCAAAGACAAAAGAGTGATCGGCCTCGATATCGGCGCACTCATCGCCGGGGCGAAGTACCGCGGCGAATTCGAGGACCGGCTCAAGGCCGTTCTGAAGGAAGTGACCTCCGCACAGGGGGAGATCATCCTCTTCATCGACGAGATCCACACCGTTGTGGGCGCCGGAGCCGCTGAAGGATCCGTCGACGCATCGAACATGCTGAAGCCCGCGCTGGCCCGGGGCGAGCTCCGCTGCGTGGGCGCAACGACACTGAACGAATACCGGAAGCACATCGAAAAGGACCCGGCGCTCGAAAGGCGCTTCCAGCCGATCCTGGTCAAGGAGCCTTCGGTGGAGGATACGATTGCCATCCTCCGGGGGCTGAAGGAACGTTACGAGGTGCATCACGGCGTGC
>JAQTRB010000112.1 GCA_028712015.1 Syntrophales bacterium | reverse complement strand
CGTCGCCGTTCCGATACTCTTTGGAATCATCGCATTCGGCGGCGAGATCATTTTCTCCATTCTGATCATTCTGGCCTCCATGATGGGCATGCAGGAGTACAACCGGATCTCCTTCGGACAGGGGTTCCTCCTCGAGAAGACGGAGACCCTGATCGTCGCCCTTTTCATCCTCTTGACGGCATTCTTTGGGAACCTTCCCCTGCTGTTCACCGGCCTGATCTTTTCGGTCATGGCCGTTCTGATGATGAACCTTCTCCGCGTGCGGAAAACCGGTCCGGACATGACGCGTGCCGCGCGGGTCATTTTGGGGATTCTCTACATTCCGCTGTTGATGGCCCATTTCATCCTGATTCGTAACACGGCTTCAGGCGTTCTGTGGGTGTTTTTCATCCTCGTTCTGGCTTTTTCCGGGGATATCGCGGCATTCTATATCGGACGGCGGTTCGGGAAAAGAAAATTGCTGCCCGAGGTCAGTCCGGGAAAGACCGTGGAAGGAACGATGGGACTGGTGGGCGGAAGCATTGCCGGCTGCATTCTCTTTCGTTTTTTCTTTTTTCCTGAGATGCCGGTGGTCCATGCTGTTTTGTTGGGGTTCGTGGGAAGCATTGCCGGTCAACTTGGAGATCTGTGCGAATCGGCTTTGAAAAGGGAGGGCGGGGTCAAGGATTCCGGGACGCTGCTGCCCGGTCACGGTGGGATCCTCGACCGTCTGGACTGTTTGATGTTCATCACCCCTTTTGTGTACCATTATCAGGAATATTTGATGTAAATGAAACGAATTTCCGTTCTCGGTTCGACCGGTTCGATTGGGGTGAGCACACTGGATGTCGTTGCCGCCCATCCGGATGAATTTACCATTACGGCGCTTGCGGCGGGACGAAACATCTCGCTGCTTGAACGGCAGATCGAAAGATTCCGGCCGCGGTTGGCAACGGTCATCGATAAAGCGCACGCCCGTGAGCTCCACAAACGTTTGGGATCGACCTCTGCGACGGAAATTTTGTTCGGAGAGGCGGGATATCGCGAAACGGCAATCGTTTCGGACGCCGACACGGTCGTCTCCGCCATGGTTGGAGCGGCCGGTCTCCTTCCGACACTGGAGGCGATCGGGGCGGGGAAAGATATCGCGCTCGCCAACAAGGAGACCTTGGTGATGGCCGGGCATATCGTTCTGCGCAGGGCCGCAGAAATGGGCGTGAAGATCCTTCCGGTCGACTCCGAGCACAGTGCGATCTTTCAATGCCTTCAGGGATCCCGCAGCGAAGATGTGAAACGGATCGTCCTGACCGCGTCCGGCGGGCCTTTTCTTCACGCATCCGAGAAAGAGATGGCCGGAGTGACGCCCGCACAGGCCCTGCGGCACCCGAACTGGGCGATGGGAAAAAAAATCACGATCGACTCGGCAACGATGATGAACAAGGGGCTGGAAGTCATCGAAGCCGGATGGCTGTTCGGCGTACCCGAAACGGCGATCGATGTGCTGATCCATCCCCAGAGCGTCGTCCATTCGCTGGTGGAGTTCCGTGACGGAAGTGTGATCGCCCAGCTGGGCGTTCCGGACATGCGGCTTCCCATTGCCTATGCCCTTTCCTATCCGCGACGTCTGCGCCGGGAAGAGCCCCCCCTTGATCTGGGGCGAGTGGGAGCCCTGACGTTTCTGAATGTCGATCCGGACCGTTTTCCGGCACTCCGGCTCGCTTATCAGGCGGTTCAGACCGGAGGAACGATGCCAGCCGTACTCAACGGCGCCAACGAAGAGGCCGTCAAGGCCTTTCTGGACGAGAAAATTAAATTCAACCGGATTGTTCCCGTGGTGGAAGAAGCTCTCACCCGTCATCGCGTTCAGGCAGATCCGGGTATCGAAGAGATCCTTGCGGCGGACCGCTGGGCGAGGCGGGAGACCGAACGGGCGATCGAAGGAATGAAAAATTGATTGGAATCAGCATTATTTCGGTGATTATCCTTCTGGGTGTCCTGATCTTTGCCCATGAATTCGGTCATTTTCTGATGGCCAAGCGGGCGGGAGTCGGGGTGCTGAAGTTTTCCCTCGGGTTCGGTCCCCGGATTCTCGGCAGGAAGATCGGAGAAACGGAGTATCTTCTTTCTCTCATTCCGCTGGGCGGTTATGTAAAACTTCTCGGAGAATCCCCGGACGATCAGCTCCCGGATGCGGAAGCCAAAAGATCCTTCCTAAACCAGTCGGTCTGGAAAAGGATCTCCATTGTGGCGGCCGGACCGATATTCAATCTGCTGCTGGCTTTGCTGATCTTTACGGGCGTCAATATGATCGGCATGCCCGTACTGATGCCCGAGGTCGGCTCCGTGCAGCCGGATTCGGCGGCGATGGAAGCCGGCTTGAAGGTCGGGGACAGGATCGTTGCGTTGAATGGACGAACGGTTGAAAAATGGGATGAGATCTCCGAAATCGTGACCGCGAGCCGGGAAAAACAGCTCAGAATCAAGATTCAGCGAAACGGCGCCGATCTGGAGACTACGGCGGTTCCCCGACCGATGAAGAGCAGAAACCTCTTCGGCGAAGAAATTGAAACCTTCAAGATCGGCATCAGCCCGTCACAGAACACGTTTGTCGAAAGGCACAATCCCATTTCGGCCTTCGGACAGGGGATTCTTCAAACATGGCGGGTGGCCAAACTGACCGTCCTCAGCATTTACAAGATGTTTCAAGGGGTCATCTCCCCGAAGACCCTCGGCGGTCCGATCCTGATCGCTCAGATCGCAGGCACCCAGGCGAAAGAGGGCGTCGTAAATTTTCTTCTCTTCATGGCGCTGTTGAGCATCAATCTGGCCATTCTGAATCTGCTGCCCATCCCGGTTTTAGACGGCGGTCATCTGCTGTTTTACGGGATTGAAATCCTGACGGGACGCGAGGTCAATCTGCGCTGGCGGGAAATGGCCCAGCAAGTCGGCTTTGTGCTGCTGATTTTGCTGATGATATTTGTATTCATGATGGATGTCGAAAGGCTCAACATCCGATTTGTCAACGACCTAATCAGGATATTTACGGAATAGAGATGATTACACTCGGAATGGATTGCGCGACGGATACGGTGGGGCTGGCGCTGTTGAACGGGGAGACGATTCTGGCCGAGATCGATATCGGTTCGGGAAAAAACCACGCAGAGGTGCTGCTTCCCGCGCTGGAGGATCTGTTGGAGAGGACAGGGATTTCGATGGCGGACATCGACCTTTTGGCCTGCACTTGTGGACCCGGTTCCTTTACGGGGGTCAGAACGGGGGCAAGCACCGCCAAGGGAATCGCGATGGCCCTCGGGAAACCGATTGTCGGGGTTTCGACGCTGGAGGCGTTGGCCATGAATGCCCTGCCGCGTAGAGGGATTGTCTGCACGCTGTTGGATGCACGCAGGGGCCAGATCTATGCCGGTTCGTACGGCACGGGTGCGGACGGCTTTTCAGAAAACCGGACGCCGGACCGGCTCATCGATTTCGAGCGATGGATCGCGGATCCACCGAAGAGCGAATTCGAGTGCATCGGAGACGGGGCGATTCGTTACCGCGATCGTATTCTGGAATGCCCGAACGGAAGGTGTCTTCCGGCTTGGGACCGACGACACCGCATCCACGCCGGCAACGTCGGCCTTCTGGGCGTCCGCGATTATTCACGGGGACGTTGCGCGGATGCGCTCACATTTATGCCGAGATACCTTCGCCTTTCCGAAGCGGAGGCCAGAATCGTTTCGACCGGGCGAGGGGGGCAATTGTAAGCCATGAGACGCGACGAATCGGAGACAATGATTGACATCCTACCATTATAACGGTAGATTATGACCAGTATGAAGCATAACGAATTCATTGCCCGTGAAGGGCTCCCATTTATTGTTCCTCTTGGCGGAGCGACATTGCTGGCCTTTGTGGCGGGGTTTAGAGGTTTTTCCTCCGTTCTCCTGATTCTGACCCTGTTTGTTGTCTGGTTCTTTCGAAATCCGGCGAGAAAAACACCGGAGACGGAAAATCTGGTCATCTCTCCTGCGGACGGCAGGGTGATCCGAATCGAAGAGACGACCAGCGACGAGCAACCCGGAGCGACCTTTCGGAAAATCAGTATATTCATGAATGTTTTCAATGTCCATGTCAACCGGATGCCCTGTTCCGGTTGCATCCGATTCGTTCGCTACCGACAGGGAAAGTTCCTGTCGGCCAATTTGGACAAGGCCTCGGCTCTGAACGAGAGAAATACGATCATGGTCCGGATGGACGATGGACGGGAGATCATGACCGTTCAGATCGCCGGCTTGATTGCTCGAAGGATCGTCTGCTGGCTGACGGAAGGAATGGAGGTGAGAAGAGGGGATCGACTCGGTCTGATCCGTTTCGGTTCAAGGGTTGAAGTGTTTCTGCCGCTCGGTTCGAACGTTCTGGTCAAGATCGGAGACAAAGTAAGGGCAGGTGAGACGCCGATAGGAGAGTTGATATGAAACGCACACATTCATTCAGACGCGACCGCATGAAAAAGGGAATCTACGTCCTTCCGAATCTCTTTACCACGGCCAATCTTTTCTGCGGATTCTATTCCGCCATCGCGGCCATGAAAGGGATGTACGAGATTGCGGCGATCGCGATCCTCATTGCCGTGGTCCTGGACGGCATGGACGGCCGGATCGCCAGGATGACCCACACGACGAGCAAGTTCGGCGGGGAGTACGATTCTCTCTGCGACCTGGTGACCTTCGGCGTGGCGCCGGCCATCCTGTTCTACAACTGGTCCTTGATATCCTACGGGAAGTGGGGATGGCTTGCGGCCTTTTTATTCGTCGTTTGCGGGGCGTTGCGTCTGGCCCGGTTCAATGTCCAGATCGGCGTTATCGACAGCCGCGTCTTCAACGGGCTGCCGATACCCGGCGGCGCCGCCGCTGTCGCCACGAGCGTGATGCTGTATTATTATCTCGGGGGAGAAGGACAATTTCCCCATATGTTGATTATGATCGGCATGGTTGCCGTCGCCCTCTTCATGGTCAGCAACATCAAGTATTACAGTTTCAAGGATCTGAATTATTTCGCACGAAAACCCTTCATGTCCTTCGTCCTGATTGTGCTGATTCTGGTCGTTGTCGTGGCGGAGCCGCAAATCATGTTCTTCACATTCGCGTTCGGATACAGCCTGTCGGGACCGGTTTGGTCTTTGATCCGGTTAGGGAAAAGAGGATTGGCGGCGGGCAGCGACAAAAAGACGCAATGCCAGGAACGTCCGCTCTAAAAGCAGAATTTCGGCGATGACTTGTCATGAAGCAGGCCCAATGATATGCGAGAAGAGGAACGTATGAAAAATTACAATGTTGCCGTTGTGGGCGCCACGGGAGCCGTGGGCAATGAAATGATCAAGATATTGGAGGAGCGTCAGTTTCCGGTCCGCGAGCTGACCCTTCTTGCCTCGGAAAGGTCCGTCGGCAAGGAGCTCTCCTTCCGGGGGAAGAACCAGCCGGTGCAGAATTTGGCTGAATGCTCCTTCCGAGGAATCGACATCGGTCTTTTTTCGGCCGGGGGCGGGATCAGTGAAAAATTCGCCCCTGTTGCCGCCGCGGCCGGGTGTGTCGTCATCGACAATACCAATGCCTTCCGCATGGTGCCGGAAATACCCCTGGTCGTGCCGGAGGTGAATCCAGAGTCGATCGCGATGTACAAGAACCGCGGGATCATCGCGAATCCGAACTGCTCCACCATCCAGATGGTCGTCGCCCTGAAGCCGATCCATGATGCGGTCCGGATCAAGAGGATCGTCGTTTCCACCTATCAAGCCGTATCGGGAACCGGAAAAAAAGCGATCGAAGAGCTCTCGCTGCAGACGAAGGCCATCATCAACGGCCAGGAACCGGTCGTAAAAGTCTATCCATACCGGATTGCCTTCAACTGCCTGCCTCATATCGACGTCTTCATGGACAACGGCTATACGAAGGAAGAGATGAAGATGGTCAACGAAACCAAGAAGATCCTGAACGA
>JAQTRB010000111.1 GCA_028712015.1 Syntrophales bacterium | reverse complement strand
TCATAATCCACCTCGCCGGATTCGAAGAAAGGGGTGGTGATGGGGGCAAACACGCCGCTCAAGGATTCGCGGATCTGGATTTTGTTCATTGATTTTTTCTCCTGGCGTCCCGATCTGTCGATTGATCGAAAAAGTCCGTTAACTTTTTGGAAGATAACGAGAGGCCTCTTGTGTGTCAAGAAAAATGTACCACAACGGCCGCCGCGTCTCCGGACAGGGGTCCGGAGTTGGATTCGGCTGAACAAACCATGGGCGGGATGTTTGTCGTTTGTTCCGTGTGAACCCGCGGATGTGCGATCGGCAATCGATTCTTCTCATTTTCCTCGACCGTGCGCAGCAGCCGGATTCTATTTTTTCTCTCCGCGGGACGTGATGATCACCACGTCGATCGGGATCTCCTTGCCGGCCAGGGCCATCGCCTTCCGGACGATGACCGGAAGACCCTGGCAGCAGGGGACTTCCATCACAACGATCGTTACGCTTTTGATCGCGGCCGTCCGGAAGATCTCCGCGAATTTTTGCACATAGGCCTCCGCGTCGTCGAATTTGGGGCAGCCCAGCAGAACCGTCTTTCCCCGGAGCAGGTCGTCGTGGAAACGCGGGTAGGCGACCGGGGTGCAGTCCGCGGCCACCAGCAGATCCGCGCCGCGAAGAAACGGCGCCGTCGGCGGAACGAGGCGGATCTGGACCGGCCAGTGGGTCAGGGCGGAAGCGCCGGAACCGGGTCGGGAAACCGGGATATTCGCCTCGTTGCATCCGGTCCGCGGGGCGAAGGTCTGAATCAGCGTGGACGGACAGCCGCAGGGCAGGGTGCGGTCTTCGCCGGTTTTGTGCCGACTTGGCGACTCGCCGCCCTGCCCCAGACCGGCCCGAACCAGTTCTTTGGCCGCCTCCGCGTCGAACGGATCGGCCTCCGCATCGACCACCGTCAGCGCGCCCCGCGGACATTCGCCGAGGCAGGCGCCCAGGCCGTCACAGTATTTCTCCGCCACAAGCCGCGCCTTTCCATCCAAGAGCCGGATGGCGCCCTCCGCGCACGAGGGAACGCAAAGCCCGCACCCGTCGCACTTCTCCTCATCGATTCGAATGATTTTTCTGGTGCTTTTCATGACAACCTCCCCTTGGCTCAAGTTTTTCGCAACCGGCATGTTCCGGGAAAATCGGGGGATCGCCCCCCTGGCACATGCGCGTTTCCGTTTTGTCCCTTTGTCTCACGGCATGATAAAAAGCGCTTTGACATAAGTCAAAGGGATATGTAATGATCCGGCCCGTTATGGAAATGGGCGCCGACCCGATGCGGGCCGCGCCCGGGCAGAGGTGCAATGGCAAACATGATCCTCCGACAACTGGCCGGAATCGACCTTTTCAAAGGCCTTTCCCCGACGCAGTGCGAGTCGCTCGGCCGGATCGGGGTGCGCCGTACGTTCCGGAAAGGGGAAAGGATCTTTTCCGAAGGGGACGAGGGAACGGGGTTTTACGCGGTTCTTTCGGGACGGGTGAAGATCTCCAGGGTCTCCACCGACGGGAAGGAGCAGATTCTGCACCTTGTCGGGCCGGGGGAATCCTTCGGGGAGGTTTCCGTTTTCACCGGCCAGGGATTTCCCGCGGATGCCGCGGCAGCCCTTCCAACGACCCTGCTGTTCTTTCCGCGCGCGTCATTCAGCGGCATCATCCGGCGGGATCCCGCGCTGGCGTTGAACATGCTTGCGCAGTTGTCGACGCGCTTGCGGCAGTTTGCCGCGCTCATCGAGGATCTCTCCCTGAAAGAGGTTCCGGGACGGTTGGCGAAATATCTGCTCTACCTGAGCGGCAGGGACGGCGGCGGCGCGGTGGAGCTGGACCTCCCCAAAGGGCATCTCGCGTCGCTCCTGGGGACGATTCCCGAAACCCTCTCCCGGATTCTCGCGAAAATGAACCGTCAGGGGTTGATCCGCTCTCGCGGCGCGCAGATCGGCATCCTGGATCGCCGGGGCTTGGAGTTGATCGCGGAGGGAGAAAAGAAGCTGCCTTGAGAGCGGCAAGGGCCGTCCCGTTTGCTTTCCCCGATTTGGAGGTGCAGCAGTGGAGATGATCGATCTGAAAAGCCGGGAGGTATTCAGCCACGAGGGGCGCGGCGTCGCGGCGCTCGTGGAGGAGGAGAATGTAAAGATCCGCCAGGTCGGCCTGGAGCCGGGGAAGGAAGTCCCCGTTCACAAGGCCGATGCCCAGGTGACGCTTCAAGTGGTCCGCGGGGAGGGGATTTTCACCTCAGGGAAGCAGAGCGTTCGGATGGGGCCGGGAAAGCTCCTCCGCATCCCGGAAGGAGCATCGATGGGAATCCGGAACGATTCGACGAAACCGCTGGTGTTTCTCGTGATCAAAACGCCGACGGCAACCGGGCCGGGCCGGGATTCCGCGTTGGCCGGAAAGTCGGGAACCTTCGTCAATCTGATCGATTTCGCGCCGCTGAAACCGAAGAAGGAAGAGGCCTTCCATGATTGGTTCAGCCGTTCCAGCGAGGTTTTCGCAAAACATCCCGGCTTCATCTCCCGGACGCTCCTCGGACCCATCGAAGGCGGCCGTCGTTACGCGGCGGTGGTCGAACACGAATCGGAGGAGACCTTCATGGACATGCACCTGAGCGACGACCGGGTCGAGCTGTTCCGTCAAGTGGAGCCGCTCGTTCTCGGACCATCCACTCCGCATTTTTACCGGTCGCTGCTCCTCTATCGGAAACGGGGGAAATAGCGCGGCCGTCAACGGGGCGACGGCCAACGGGCCCAGGGCAAATCACGAAGGAGAAGGCATGGAGGCAAAGGAGCGGATCAGGAAGGCGAAGGCGGAAGGGCGGACCGCGCTGACCGAGGCGGAGTCGAAGGAGCTTCTCGGCCGGTTCGGGGTACCGGTCGTGGAGGAGAAGGTCGCGGCAACGCCGGAGGAGGCCGTTGCGGCGGCGCACGCGATCGGTTTCCCCGTCGTGCTGAAGGGCCTCGGGGCGAAGCTGACGCACAAGACGGAACGGGGCCTGGTCCGTCTGAATCTCCGCGATGACGGCGAGGTCCGCCGGGCGGCATTGGAAGTGGCGGCAGCGGCGGGCGCGGATCTCGCCGGATATCTCCTCCAGCCGATGCTCTCCGGACGCCGCGAGTTCGTCGCCGGCCTCTTCCATGACGCCCAGTTCGGGCCGGTCGTGATGTTCGGTCTCGGCGGCATCTTCACCGAAGCGTTGAACGACGTCGTCTTCCGCGTCGCGCCCATCGACGAAAGGGAAGCCGGAGGGATGATCGACGAGCTTCGATCCCAAAATCTCCTCGGTCCGTTCCGCGGCGAGAAGGCGGCGAGACGGGAGAGGCTCGTCAAAACGCTGACGGGGCTCTCCCGGATCGGCCTGGAGCTCCCGGAGGTGACGGAGGCGGACATCAACCCGCTGCTGGTCGGTCCGGAGGGAGAGGTGACGGCGGTGGACGCCCTGATCGTCCTGGGCGAACGCCCGGCGGCAAAAGCGGCGCGCCCGCCGGTGGACCCGAAGGCGATCGCAAGGCTTTTCTATCCCCGATCGATTGCCTTCGTCGGCGCCTCGGGGACATTCACCAAGTGGGGCTATATGCTCTTCTGCAACGTGGCCGCCGGCGGGTTCAAGGGGCCGATTTACCTGGTCAACGCCAGAGGCGGGGAGATCGCCGGACGGCCGACGTTCAAATCGGTCGGGGAGATTCCGGGGCCGGTCGATCTGGCCGTCGTCACCATTCCGGCGGCGCAGATCCTCGACCTGATCCCCCAGCTCGAGGAGAAGGGAATCAAAAATATGCTCCTGATCACCTCGGGTTTTGCCGAAACGGGCGCCGAGGGCCGCCGTCGGGAGGAGGAGCTCGTCCGGCGGGCGCGCGAGGCGGATATCCTGATCCTCGGTCCCAACACGATGGGGATCTGCAACCCCCACCATGCGCTGTACTGCTGCGGCTCGAGCGTGCTTCCGAAGCCCGGGACGACAACGCTCGTCTCCCAGTCGGGCAATCTCGGGGTGCAGCTTCTGGGCTTCGCCGAGCACGAGGGGATCGGCATCCGGGCCTTCGGCGGTTCGGGAAACGAGGCGATGATCACCATCGAGGATTACATGGAGGCGTTCGAGGTCGACGAGCTGACGCGAACGGTCGTCCTCTATCTCGAAAGCGTCAAAAACGGCCGGCGCTTTTTCGAGTCCGCCCGCCGCGTGGGGCGGAAGAAGCCCGTCGTGATGCTCAAAGGGGGACGGACCCGGGCCGGAAACCGCGCCGCCGCGAGCCATACCGGGGCGCTGGCCTCCGACCTCCGGGTCTTCGATGCCGCCGTCCGCCAGGCCGGAATCGTCGTCGCCGAACAGCCGATGGACCTTCTCGATCTGTCGGCCGCGTTCTCCTCGCTTCCGCTCCCCGACGGCAAACGGGTCGCCGTGATGACCCTCGGCGGCGGCTGGGGCGTGGTCACGGCCGACCTCTGCGTGGAAAACGGTCTGTCGATCCCCGATCTCTCTCCGGAACTGATCTCGCGGATCGACCGGATCCTGCCGCCCTATTGGAGCCGTTCCAATCCCATCGATCTCGTCGGCGAATTCGATGCGGAAACGCCGATGCAGGTCCTGGAAGAGTTGGTGAGATGGGAGGGATGCGATTCGGTCATCCATCTGGGAATCGTCGGGCGCTCGAGTTTCCTGAAGCAGATGATCCGCTCCATCCACAAGGTCGATCCGACCATGGACCGCAAGTTTCTCGACGCGGTGCCGGGGGCCCTCGTCGAGCTGGAAAACCGGTACACGATCCACACGGTTCACCTGATGGAGAAGTACGGAAAACCGATTCTCGGGGTCAACCTGCTGCCCGATGAAAACGCCCGCACCATCCTGGAAGTCGAGGGGAGCGACTACAAGGGGGTTTCCTTCCTGACGCCGGAGCGGGCCGTCAAGGCGCTCGCGCGGATGAACAGCTACCGTCAGTGGCGGGAAAAATCGGCGGGAGAGCCGCCAACGGGTCCGTTCGACCGGGAATCCTCCGAGGAAAGGCCGGCGACTCCCCACGAAAGGATGAGCCATTGAAAACCGGCGTCCGCAAAATGGCGGAAGGGATCTTCATGATCACGCTTCCCATGCCGTTTCGTTTGAAACATGTGAACATTTTTGTGTTTCCGGAAGGGGGAGATTTTACGCTGATCGACACCGGCCCCAACCTGCCCGGGGTTCTGCCGGCGCTGGAGGCCTCTCTTGCCGAGATCGGGCTGCGGATCGAGGATTGCGGACGGATCCTGATCACCCATTTTCACATGGACCACTGCGGCCTGGCCGGCATCGTCGCGAACCGCTCCGGCGCGCCCGTTTATCTTTCGGAAATCGAAGAGGGAACGCTCCAGGCATTGGCCCGGCAGGAGGATCGAATCTCGCGCCTGACGGCCTTCGCATTGCTGCACGGCCTCGACCGGGGGACGATCGACAGCGTGATTCAGGCCTTTTCCGCGTTCAAGAACGCGACATCGCCGTTTGACGCCGCGGGATTCCTTGCCGACGGCGATCGGCTCACGATCGGAGGCAGGGCGGCGGCGGTCATCGCGACCCCGGGTCACAGCCGCGGCCACATCTCGTTTCATCTGCCGGAGGAGCGTTTCCTGATCGCCGGCGACCACATCCTGCCGCACATCACGCCGAATCTCAGTCCCGACCTCAACGCCCCCGATTTCCATCCGCTGGCGAATTTTCTTTCTTCCCTGGCGCGGGTCGAGGATCTTCCCGTACGCTCGGTCTGTCCGGCGCATGGACGGCCGTTTGCCGATCTGAAGGGACGCGTCGCGGAAATGCGGGAACACCACCGCGACAGATCGAACCTCGCCCTGCAGGCCCTGACGGGGCCGTCGAAGACCAGCGGCGGGATTTCCCGCTTCATCTTCGGCGATATCCGATCCCCGTTCGACCGTCTCCTCGCCCTCAACGAGACGTATGTCCATCTGCTGGAGCTGGAACGGGAGGCATGGATCGGTC
>JAQTRB010000110.1 GCA_028712015.1 Syntrophales bacterium | reverse complement strand
ACGGCGGACTGGGGGCCGATTTCCTCTATTCCGTCATCGTCACCGAGGAGATGACCCGGACGAACCATTCGGGCCTGGCCGCCTCGCTCCACAGCGACATCATCGTTCCGTACATCGTGTCGTTCGCTACCGAGGAGCAGAAGCGCAAATACCTGCCTGGCTGCATCTCCGGCGACATCATCACGGCGATCGCGATGACGGAGCCGAACACCGGGAGCGACCTGGCGGCCATCAAGACCACGGCTGTGGAGTCCGGCGATGAGATCATCCTGAACGGCCAGAAGACCTTCATCAGCAACGGGATCAACTGCGATCTCCTGGTGATTGCCGCCCGCGACCCCTCCACGGAGAACCCGCACGCCGCGGTCGACCTCTTCCTCGTCGAGGCGGGCACGCCCGGATTCGAAAAGGGGAAACAGATCAAGAAGATCGGCTGGCACAGCCAGGACACGGCGGAGCTCTACTTCACCGACTGCCGGATTCCAAAGGCGAACCGGCTCGGCGACAAGGGATCGGGCTTTCTGAAGCTGATGCTGAAGCTCCAGCAGGAGCGGCTCGTCTGCGCGATCGGCGCGGTGGCGGCCGCTGAATACATGCTGGAGATCACGGTCCAGTACTGCAAGGAGCGCACGGCCTTCGGCCGGCCGCTGACCAAGTTCCAGAACACCCAGTTCGAGATCGTCGAGATGGCGACCGAGGCCAAACTGGGCCGGACCTTCATCGACAAGCTGATCGCCGACCACATGGAGGGGAAGAACATCGTCGTCGAGGTCTCGATGGCGAAATACTGGACGACGGATATGGCCTCCCGCACGGCCGACCGCTGCATGCAGCTCTTCGGCGGCTACGGCTACTGCGAGGAGTACCCGATTGCCCGCGCGTGGCGGGACATCCGGGTCACCCGGATCTTCGCCGGCACCAACGAGATCATGAAAACGATCGCCGCGCGCTTTATGGGGTTGTAGAGGAGGGAAGAATCCATGAAATTCCGTGGCCTGATCATCATACTGGCAGGGCTGTTGATTCTGGCCGGCTGCGCTACGCTGAACAAGGAGGAATGCCTCAGTGGGGACTGGCACGGCCTGGGCATGAGGGACGGCGTCAACGGAGAGCCTGCCGTTCGGATCGAAAAGCACCGCAAGGCTTGTGCCGAGTATGGTGTCCAACCGGATGAACGTCGTTATCTGGATGGCCGGATCGAGGGATTGCGTAAATATTGCCAGATCGACAATGCCTTCCGGACCGGTCTGGACGGCAAACGATACCAGGGCGTTTGCCCCCCTGCCATAGATTCACTCTTCTGGCGTTACAACGAAGCGGCCTATGCGGTCCACCAGACCAAGGAAGAGATCAAACAACTGAACAGCGAATTGTCCAGCAGGGAAATCCGGCTGCGGAGCAAGAAAACCACGGACAAGGAAAGAAGTCATTTGCGCGAAGAGATCCGCGATCGGGACAGGAAACTGGACGATCTCCGATACAATTTGCGCAACCAGGAGAGAAAACTGGACGACCTGATGGAGGAGGCGCGGCAAGGAAGGGGTGTGCGACGGTGACGGAAGGTTGGACGGAAGATGAAATCCGGAACGAGAGGCACCCGATCGCCCTCGTGTGGCGGGACATCCGGGTCACTCGGATCTTCGCCGGCGCCAATGAGATCATGAAGACGATCGCCGCCCGGTTCATGGGTCTTTAGGAGGAATGGGATGTCGATAACCGTGGCTGTGGTCGGAGCCGGAAGAATGGGTTCCGTGATTGCCCGGCGGTTGCCGCCGGATACGAAGAAGATCATCGTCGACACCGTTCCGGCAAAGGCGTCGGAATTGGCGGAAACGGTGGGAGGGTCCTGGTCGGTCTCGCCGGAACAGGCCGCGGATGCCGATCTGATCGCGCTGGTCGTGCCCGCAGCGGCCGTCCGCGAGATATTGGAAAAGCTTCAGGTTTTGGCGAAAAAGGGGGCCGTGATCCTGAACATGGCCACCACCGTCTCCATCGATCCGGCCACTGCGTCGAAACGTCCGGGAATAACCGTCGTCGATGCGAAGATCATCGGTCATGCGGCCTCCATGTCCCGGGGCGAACCGGGAATCGTCGTCGTGAAAACGGAAAATGCCGAAGACCTATCGTTGATCAAACAGCAGATGATGGGATTTGCCGATGTGGTGCAGGGCGATGCGGATCTGGTCCAGGCCGTCAATACGATCGGCTCCACCGAGGGAATCAAGGCGGCGGTGGCCGTTCGCAAACAGCTCAGGGCGATGGGCATCCCCGACGCCTGGATCGATGTGGTCATTCGATCGGTCTGCGCCGGCACCATGAAGGCGTTCACGGAAAATGACCTGGGCGGTTTTGCCCTCGAACTGGCGAAAAGGCTGGAGTCGGAAGGTCAATGAGTCCGATTGGACAGTAGCAGGAAGGAGAAAACCGCTTTTCAGACGTGCAAAACACTATCGGGCAAGCTTGGAAACATGAATCATTCTCCGATTCGACGCGAATGAGTTACGTTGCGATGATATCCAAATTGTCGGAAAAGGCGAAGTTCTTAATTGTCGGAAAAGGCGAAGTTCTTATATTAATTGTTGGCCACTGGAAAAAATAGAGAGAATATGAGATATTAAAATTATGGACCAAACGCAGATTCTAAAGAACCTATATGATCAAACAAAGGATGCGGTAGCGCACTACTGGCGAACCCGGGCTGCACAACATAGGAAACAAAAAGAAACCGGCAAGGCTGATCAAGGTCTTCGCAGCGCCGTCACGGGCGGTGCCCAGATGGATGGTTTCATCAACCTGTTTACAGAGCTTATCACTCAAGTTGGAATTCCGCTTTCATGCATTTTTCGCAAAAAAGCCGTTGAGCTACCCGGTTACTTCCGTCCTACCAAAGAATGGGACCTTCTTGTAGTGCGTGATAACAAGCTGATCGTTGTCATTGAGGCAAAAGCACAGGTCGGGCCATCATTCGGGAACAATTTCAACAATAGAACGGAAGAAGCGATGGGCAGTGCCCTCGATCTTTGGACTGCCTTTAGGGAACGCGCCTATTTGGACAGCCCGCACGCAACCCTTTCTCGGATATTTTTTCATGCTGGAAGATTGTGACGCGTCAAACCGTCCCGTTAGCGTGCAACAACCTCATTTCAAGGTATTTCCCGAGTTTGTCGGCGCATCCTACATGCGCCGCTACGAGTTGTTCTGCCGGAAACTGGTTTTGGAACGACACTATACCGCCTCTTCATTCATTACCTCTTCGCTCAGCGAAGGCATTGAAGGCGCATACGCTACTCCTTCCGACGATCTTTCGGTCGAACGTTTCGCAAGAACACTTATCGGCCATGTCTCAGCCTTTGTGTAAAGTTATGCCATCCACAACGCACAGACTTGTTAACGGAGATGCCCGTGATCTTTCATTCTTGGCGGACGAATCTGTGCATCTAGTTGTGACGTCTCCTCCTTATTGGAACTTGAAGCGCTACAACGAAAACCCTGACCAACTCGGTCACGTCCAAGACTATGAGACGTTTCTTGCCGAACTGGAAAAAGTATGGCGTCATGTATTCCGCGTCCTTGCTCCTGGAGGACGTTTGGTTTGCGTAGTGGGCGATGTATGTGTCGCACGCCGGAGCTTTGGCCGTCATCTCGTTTTTCCCCTCCATTCCGACGTCTCTGTTATTTGCCGTCGCATCGGGTTTGATAATCTCAATCCTATTATCTGGCACAAGATCGCCAACGCCTCGTATGAGGTTTCCAACGGCTCTAAGTTCCTCGGCAAACCTTACGAGCCCAATGCCATTATAAAAAACGACATGGAGTTTATCCTCATGCAGAGGAAGCCCGGAGGCTATCGAAAACCTACAAACGGGCAACGTGATGCCAGTCGGCTTACTAAGGCTGAGTTTGATCGATGGTTTCAGCAAATATGGAACATCACCGGAGCATCCACCAAGCATCACCCCGCCCCCTTTCCATTGGAGTTGGCAACACGCCTTGTGCGAATGTTTTCCTTCACAGAGGATACTGTGCTTGATCCTTTTTGCGGAACAGGCACTACTATGGTTGCCGCCCTGCGAACTGGCCGCAACAGCATAGGGATTGATATTGATCCTGAGTACTGTCGAATGGCGGCACGGTATCTGAAGGCAGAGAATTCTGATCTATTCTCCACAGCCAAGCTCCATTTTGAGAGGGTTAATACCCACGAAGCAGTCATGGTCATGGAGGATCAGGCGCTTTATGAGGTCAAGCCCTCAAAGAAGAAACTGGAATAAACCAACAAATCGTTTCACCGTATCACTTACGCTTCCGGTGAGCTTGGCGTTGGCTATTTCCCTTGTTCATCTTGAATGATCTTTTCAACAAGTCTGCCAGCAGTAATGGAGATCAGGAGCAATTAATTTTTGCGAATCAAATCAAATGCACAATCCGGGGTCAAAATAATGCTTTTGAAGCGATCGTTTAACGCCGTAAGGATTTTTCTGATTTTTTTGGTGCTGGTCTGGGCAGCGGGTTGCGCCGGTCATCTGTCTCAGGGTACGCCGCCCGAGCCGATCCCGCTGACGATTCTGTTTTTCAACGACCCGCACGGTCATCTGATGCCGTTTGAAATCAAGAGCGGAGACAAAAAGGAGGAGGTGGGCGGCATCGCCCGCATGGCCGCCGTGATCCGCGACATCCGTGCGGAAAACAGCCGCAAAAATGGCCGCACGTTGCTTCTGGTGGCCGGTGACCTGCTGCAGGGCACGCCGATGTCCACGGTGTTCCGCGGCGAGCCGGATGTCGAATGCCTGAACGCGATGGGCGTGGATGCGGTTACCGTCGGGAACCACGAATTCGACTTCGGACTGGAAAACTTTCGAAAGTTGCAGGGTAAAGCCGCTTTCCCGTTTCTGAGCGCCAATGTCGTGGAGAAGGCAAGCGGCCGTCCGCTCTGCAAGGCCTTCAGGACTATTCCGTTGCGGGACGGCCTGGAGGTGACCGTGATCGGCGTCACCACCGAAGAGCTGTTGACCACCACCCTGCCGGCCTATGTCGCCGCGCTGGACGTGAAGGAAGCGGTGTCTTCCGTCCGGCAGGTTTATGACCGGGTCCGCTCCCGGGGGCCGGTGGTCCTGCTCTCCCACAGCGGATACCGGATGGACCGGGAGATCGCCGGGGCCCTGCCCGATCTTGCGGCCGTGATCGGCGGGCACGACCATATTCTGTTGTCGCCCTACCCGACGGTGGGCCGGGTTCCGATCTTTCAGGCCTTTGAAAAGGGGCGCATCCTGGGCCGGATCGATTTAAGGGTGGATCCCGTCTCCAGGAAGGCCGATCTGGTGGGCCACGCCTATATTCCGATTACCGACAAGATAGAGCCCGAACCGCGGGTGGCCGCGATCGTGGCCGGGTATCAGGATCAGTTGGGCGACCGGTTCAAGGAGGTGATCGGGCATGCGGACGTGTTTCTGGACGGTGAGCGCGGACACATCCGCAATCGGGAGACCACGCTCGGGAATTTTGTGGCCGACATCATGATGAGCCATACGGGCGCGCAGATGGCCCTGATCAATTCGGGGGCGATCCGTGCCAGCATCCGGCAGGGGCCGATTACGCTCGAAGATGTCTTTAAAACCGTGCCGTTTCCCAATGAATTGATGACAATGGCGTTGACGGGAGCGGAGATCGAGCAGGCCCTGTTGCGGTCCGTCAGCCGCACACCGGCGGATGCGGACGGCGGGTTCCTGCAGGTTTCCGGGATCACGTTCGACGTGCGCGGCCGGTCCGTGGAGAACGTCCGGGTCGGAAAAGACCGTCAGCCGCTGCAGCCCAAAACGGTCTACAAGGTCGTCATCACCGATTTTCTGGCCACGGGCGGCGACAGCTATATGGTTTTTAAGGGCAAGGATCACATCCAAACGGGGCTGCCGCTCCGGGAGTTATTGGTGGATACAATCCGGCGTCTCGGGGTGATCCGGGCAAGCGAAGAGGGACGAATTCGGCGGCTGGAATAGGTCATTTCGGCTTCCAGGCAAATTCGTTTATAATGGTTCGGAAAGGGGGAGATGGAATGGCCGGCCCGCTGAAAG
>JAQTRB010000109.1 GCA_028712015.1 Syntrophales bacterium | reverse complement strand
AAGTCCGGCTGCATCCGCTGGAACATGTCGGGCGGCATCACGTCCTCGGTGAGCCGCGAGGCGGCGACCGGGGCGATCGTGTTGACCAGGATGTTGTACTTCGCGCCCTCGAGCTTGAGCGTGTTCATGAAGCCGACCAGGCCCATCTTCGCCGAGCTGTAGTTGGTCTGGCCGAAGTTCCCGTAGAGGCCAGCGGCCGAGGTCGTCAGAACGATTCTGCCGTACCCGTTTTCCCGCATCACGGCGAAGGCGGGGCGCGTCACGTGATAGGCGCCGTTCAGGTGGACGGCAAGAACCGCCTTCCAGTTCTCCGGATCCATCTTCAGAAAGCTCTTGTCGCGGAGGATGCCCGCGTTGTTGATCAGGATGTCCACCTTGCCGAAGAAATGGACCGCGGTCCCGACGATTTTCTCGCCCCCTTCCGGTGTGGCGACATTGTCGTAATTGGCGACCGCCTCGCCGCCCGCGGCGCGGATCTCCGCCACGACCCTGTCGGCCGGGCTGCTGGAACCGATCCCCGCGCCGTCGCGAGCGCCGCCGAAGTCGTTGACAACCACCTTCGCGCCCCGTTTGGCGAGCTCCATTGCGTAGGCCCTTCCCAGGCCGGCGCCGGCGCCGGTGACGATCGCAACGCGGCCGTCGAACCGGATCTCCGGAAGGGGATCGGGTTCGGCCGCCTTGTGTTGGGGGATGGCCTTCCAGAAATAGCCGGAGAATCCCCGCTCGTCGTCGGTGAACCGCCGCCTGAAGACCATTTTGACCGGACGCCCCACCTTGCAGTCCGAAAGTTCGCAGTCGGTGAAGTCGGCCATGAAGCGGCCGCCCCCTTCGAACTGGACCATCCCGTAGATCGCCGGCGGATCGACCGATACGGCCAGCAGATCGCCCGTGAAGGTCTTGATCCGGGCCGGGACGTCGGCAAATTCATAATCCTCCTGCGTGTGAACGTGGTTGCATTTCGGGTTCACGCAGACATCCATCTTCGGGTACTGGGCGGTTCCGCAGTCCCGGCACTTTCCGCCGACGAGACCGGTGATCATCCGGCGCTTGCGCCAGAGGACGGTCATCGCCGTCTGTGTCGGGGCCTCCGCCCGGATCCCCATCTCGGGATCGATCAGCCCGCGGAATTTCAGGAATTTCATGTAATTGTCGATAGGCTTCCTGTTTTCCAGCGACCCCTGCACGCCCGCGCGCGGGGCGAGTTTCGTGATCGCCTCGGTAACCTTGAAATAGAGGGCGTCGCACCCCTGTCCGAAACCGGCCAGCAGGATCCCGTCGCCGGGCCGGGCCCGTTCGAGGGCGGCGCAGAACATCAGGAGCGGATGGGCCGCGCCCGTCTCCCCGCACTGCTCGTGCATCGTGTCGACCACCTTCTCCGGCGAGGCGCCCAGCTTCTTGGCAATCGCCTTGTGTTCCGCCCGGAACAGGCAGGGAAAGACCACCTTCTGGACGTCGTCCATCGTGATGCCGAGCTTCCTGAACAGGCCGTCCACCGCCTCGGGGATAAACTTCGAGTACCCCTCTTCGCGGGCCCACCTCTCCTCCCACATGTAATCGTAACGCTTCCCGGCGCCGCGGTAGTGGTCGACGAAATCGTAGGAGACGGTATAGGCCCCCTTGAACTCCGCGATCACATCGCGATCCCCGACGAGAAAAGCGGCCGCTCCGTCGCCGAACCACATCTCGTAGAAGTAGGCGGGTTTCGTCTCCCGCTTTTCCGCGGCGGCAACCAGGATATTCTTCCGGCTTCCCCCCTGCGCCGTCTCGAGGGCGGTCAGGAGTCCCGTCGTGCCGGCGCGGAGCGAAGAGGTGATGTCCGCGGTGATCATGTCGTCCCGGAGGTTGAGCGCGGTCTTGAGAATCCCCGCGTTCTGCCGGTCGGCGAACGGAAGCGTCGTCGAGCAGAGATAGGCCCCTTCGATCGTCTTTTTGTCCTGTCCGGTCAGGCAGTCCCGGGCGGCCGCGACCGCCATCGTCAGGCTGTCCTCGTCATGGTTGCACATCGAGCGTTCCCCCTGGGCAACCATCACGATGGCCGGGGCGAACCAGCCCATGGCCTGATAGATCGCCATCCGGTCCAGCCGCAGGCGGGGAATGTAGGCGCCGTAGGATGTGATTCCGATCATCTCTTGTCCCTCCTCTTGGTCTTGGGAATCAGAATTTAAAGAGTTTCCCGATCAGTTGCGACTTCATGATGTCGCCCCCGATCTTCAGTTTCCCCGAAGTGTAAGCCTGCATCGCCGGAAGCTTTCCGTTGATCAGGTCGAGGAAATCGGCGGAGGCCATCGCGAGGGTGCAGGTCGGGCTCGCGTGTTTCCCCGCATCCACTTTGCAGGCTCCCTCCCTGACTTCGGCAAACCACTCCCCGCCCCCCTCGCCGGAAATCGTGTACTGGAAGACGACGTTTACGCCGGCGGCCTTCGCCGCGTGGAACGCCCCGGGCATCTTTTCGAAAACGGCTGCGACCGAGGCGATGCCGGCGCTTCCGGCGGAGGGCGCTTCCGGGGCGGCGGCGCCCGCCGTCTCCGGTTTCCGGTCGAAGGCGGTGAGCATATCGCCCATGAGGTCGTTCAACTGGCCGATCTCCTTGGCGCCCTTCAGGCTCAGGATCCGCTCCCAGGCCGCCCCCACATCCTCGACCGTCGGGATCTTCTTCCCGTCGCCCACCACCGTCCCGGGGCTGGTCATGACGGCCGCGCGGTTGTAGAATCCCACGCCCGCGTTGTAGATCCGTCCGGTGACCGGACACTTTTCCGAGGCGAGGAAGAGAACCAGCGGCGCCACAAACTCCGGTTTCATCCTGTCGAGGATGTCGGCGGGGATGACGTCGGCCATCAGCCGCGAGGCGGCGATCGGCGCGACCGTATTCACCTTGACGTCATATTTGGCCCCTTCCAGTTTCAGCGTGTTCATGAAACCGACGAGGGCCATCTTCGCCGCGCTGTAGTTGGTCTGGCCGAAGTTCCCGTAGAGGCCCGCGGCGGAGGTCGTCATCACGATCCGGCCGTATCCCTTCTCCTTCATGACGGCGAAGGCGGGCTTCGTCACGTGGTACGCGCCGTTCAGGTGAACGTCCAGGACCGCCTGCCAGGTTTCCGGTTCCATCTTGGCAAGGCTCTTGTCGCGGAGGATCCCCGCGTTGTTGATCAGGATATCGATCGTCCCGAAGGTGTCGAGCGCGGCCTTCACGATCTTTTCTCCTCCCTCGGGTGTGGCCACGTTGTCGTAGTTCGCGATCGCCTCGCCTCCCTGGGCCTGGATCTCGTCGACGACTTTCCGGGCCGGGGTCCGCGATCCATCGCCGACGCCGTCTCTCCCGCCGCCGAAGTCATTGACGACCACCTTTGCGCCCCGTTTGGCCAGCTCCAGCGCGTAGACCCTGCCCAGGCCTCCGCCGGCGCCGGTGATCACCGCGACGCGCCCGTCAAAGCGGATTTCATCCTTTGGAACATCGCCGTATTCGAACACGCCGTTGTCGATGACCGTATCATTGGTCCGGGTGTTGATCGTCCGCCAGAGGGCCTTTCCCTCCGCGACCTTCCAGATCAGCGTCCGGATCGGGTCGCCGGGGTAGAGGGTCTTCGAGAAGCGGCAGGCCAGGCGCCGGACCTGTTCCGGCATTCCCGGCGTGAGGCTTGCCATCAGCGCGCGGCAGGCAAATCCGTGGGTACACAGGCCGTGCATGATCGGCTTCTCGAAGCCGACCATCCGCGCGAACTCCGGATCCACATGGAGCTGAAAGACGTCTCCGGAGAGGCGGTAGATCAGCGGCTGGTTCGGGGATGGGGCGGCGTCCACGGCAAAGTCCGGCTCCCGCTCGGGAAACTCGACGACGTTCGGGGGGGCGTTCTCGCCGCCGAAACCGCCGTCGAGCCGGGCGAAGACGGTGATGATGTTCGTGAAGAGCTTCTTCCCGTTCGAGTGGAAGGTGTCGCTTTCCGCCACGACGAGAGCCCCCTTGGACCCCTTGTCATAGTAGTGGGTGATCTTCCCCTCGGTCGTCAGCGTCCCCGAGGTGGGGATCGGGTTGTGGAAAATCAGTTCCTGCTCGCCGTGGAGAATTCCCGCCAGGTTCATGTTGGACGCGACGCCGACTTCACCCAGAAAATTGAAGATCGCCGCGATGGAAAAACTGGGGATCACCTTGAGATTCTTCTCGTAGGTGTAGTCCAGCTCGTCGGCCCCGGCCCCGACGCCGAGCGCATAGAGGACCACGTCCCGCCAGTCGTACTCTTTCTTCAGGGGGCCGATCTTCTTGCCGATTGCATCCATGTTGAGTGCCATTGGTTCCCTCCTTGACCATGCGGATAATGAAAACATTTTCCCGGAGAACGCGGTTCCCGTCGTTCCCGGAAGGATCTCGCTGTTTTCGTTACACTCCCTTCAACGCGTTTCGTTCAGCGTGAAGGCGGGAATGTGGACGAACTTCAGGGTCTCTTTCACCAGGGCGATATACCGCTCCCTGTCCACCTTCACCATGGGACAAAAAAAGTTCTCGCCCGCAATAAAGGCATGGATCGAGTTCATCACCGCCAGCACCTTCATCATGGTCTCGGGCGGGACGTTTTTTTTGTCCCGGGCCAATCCCATGGAGCGGGCAATATCGGCGGTGAACTCGGGAACGCTGAAATCCGTGTTCCCCTCGTAGCGGGTCTTTCCGAAGTAGCGGAAGAGAATCATGTTGGAGATGTCGGGGTTTGCGAAGAGGTAGTCGGTCATCCGGTCGATGGCGATATCCAGCCGTTCGGTCAGCGGAAGACCATGGATGACCTTTTCCGTCTCGATCAGTTTCTGCCCGAGATCCTTGTTGATATCGACGACGACGGCCTCGTAGAGGTCCTTCTTGCCGCCCCAGTGGTAATGGAGAGTGGAGATGTCGATTCCGACCTGCTGGGCGATCATCCGGGTCGTCGTGCCGTGGAAGCCATACTCGCCGAAGATCCGGCGCGCGACAGCCAGGATGCGGGCCTTCATCGATTCGGGATCCTTGCGGGCCTTCTCGAGGGGGGTGGTCATCGGCGCCTTCCAGCCTGCGATTCAATCATTTGATGGATAGGTAATAAAAAAAGCGGCTTTCTGTCAAGAGAAAACTGCCCGGCCTGCCGGCAGCAAATTGCGGTCGGGCGATTTATGTTGACAGGCCAATGTCGTCCCCTTACACTCCGCCGAAACACACAAAGTTCCAAGAGCCTTAAATTCGATATCCGTTTTGTCCTGGGACGATCGACTTTTTGGGACAATCCGGGGAGGTGGCTTATGACCCAAGCAAGCAATGAAGCAGACAAGGCAGCTGTGTGGATCCGGGAAAGCATCGGCCGGTTCGCCGCATCCGACGAAAACCGCATTGAACCGGGTGACGCCGACGAGCCTGCATGGGATGTGCCTCTCGTCGGCTTCTCCCGCGGCGACGACCCGCTCTATCAACATTTCAAGGACGATATCGGACCGTTCGTCTGGACGCCGAAGGAGATTTTTTCGCTGACCTTCCCAATGGTAAAGGCGCTGCCGGAAGAGCTGGCCGTGGTGAGTTGGATCCTGCCGCAGACGGAACCCACCCGGCGCGACAATGCCGGGGAGAAGAAACTGCCCGCACGGCGCTGGGCGCTGACGCGGAAATACGGCGAAGAGTTCAATGTCCGGCTGCGCGACCATCTGGCGAGTCTCCTCAACGCCACCGGATACGAGGCGGTCGCACCCATGACCTCCCCCCTCTGGAAACAGCAAACGTCCGAACGATACGGTCCGGCCTCCTGCTGGTCGGAAAGGCATGCGGCGTTCGCATCCGGCCTGGGCACCTTCGGGCTCTGCGACGGCCTGATCACGCCCAGAGGAAAGGCGGTGCGCTGCGGATCCGTGGTGGCGAGGATCGATGTCCCCCCGACGGATCGTCCCTACACCGACCGCCATGCATACTGCCTCTTTTATCGCAACGGGAGCTGCGGAAAATGCATCAAACGCTGCCCGGCGGGCGCCGTGACCCGGGCGGGGCACGACAAGGAAAAATGCGGCGACTATCTCCACAACACCGCAATACCCTTCGTCAGAGATCGCTTCGGTTTTGAAACATCCGCCTGCGGCCT
>JAQTRB010000108.1 GCA_028712015.1 Syntrophales bacterium | reverse complement strand
ACATGTACTATTATGTCGAGAATCTCCTCAAGAAGGGCGGCGGCCGGTTCGATTTTGACGATGAAATCGTCAAAAATTCGCTCATTACCCATGAGGGAATGATCGTCCATCAGGGAACGCTCAAGGCACTCGGCGAAATCCCCGATTCGATATCCGGAGGTTCGAAATGACCGATCTAATCCTGCTCCTCGGGGTGTTCGGTTTCTCCTTCATAGTCGGATACCTCCTGATTTCGAGAGTTCCGCCGCTTCTGCATACGCCGCTGATGTCAATGACCAATGCCATTTCCGCGGTGACGATCCTGGGGGCGCTGCTGCTGTTCTCGGTCGAATCAGGGCCCTTTGAGGCGGTACTCGGCGCCGTCGCGCTGTTGACCGCGGCCTTCAACGTCATTGGAGGCTTTGCGATCACCGGCAGAATGCTCCTGCTTTTCAGGAAGAAGGGAACAGATTCCATAAAATGAACCTCCTGTCCGATTATCTTCTGGATCTGGCCGTTGTCCTGGTCCTTCTTGCCGCCTTCCGGCAGTTCAGGACCCCCCATGGCGCAAGACAAGGCAACATAACCGCCGCAGCCGCCTTGACGTGTGCCCTGATTCTGGTCCTGGTGCGCCATCCGATTCTCAATCCGGCCATTGTCGTTACCGCGGCAATCCTGGGGAGCGCTTTGGGCTACTATGTGGCCATGAAGGTCAACATGATTCAAATCCCGGCCATGGTAGCCTTTCAGCACGGCGCGGGCGGCATCGCCGCTTTTCTCGTGTCCTACGTGGAGCTTGCCCGTGGCGGAGGGCAAATGGCCCTGCTCAACGAAACCTCCGGTCTGATCGGAACCATCATCGGGGCCGCGACGTTCAGCGGCAGCATGATTGCCGGCGGAAAGCTCGCCAACCGGATCAAGCAGACACCGGTAAGGCTCTCTGGTCACGGCTGGTGGCTTCTGGTCAATGCCGCCGCAATCGTCGTCCTGGCCGTCTTTCAGACAGGCGACGCGACCGGGATACGCTATGACCTCTTTGTCCTGATTCTCCTGTCCATTTCTTTCGGGGCGCTGTTTGCCATCCGAATCGGCGGCGCGGACATGCCGGTCCTGATCTCCTTTCTGAACGCAACGGCGGGCTTGGCCGCCGCCTTCTGCGGAATCGTCATCGAGAACCGCTTGCTGATCGCCTGCGGGGCCTGCGTGGCTGCGTCCGGGTCGATCCTGACCCATGTTATGTGCAAGGCGATGAACCGGTCGCTGCCGGCTCTTTTCCTTCCTTCGCCGGCAAAACACGCAAAGGCGCAAAACCAACGGCAGGAAAATACACCCCCTGCAGCCGCTGTACCCCCTCCACCCATGGCCAAAACCATGACCCCGGAGGAAAATGCAGCAAGGGTGGTTGAAGGACTGAAGAGCGCCACCCGGGTGGTGATCATCCCCGGATACGGAATGGCCATCGCCCAAGCCCAGTTCGAGGTGGTATCCCTGGCCAAGAGGTTGATCGAGATGGGAAAGGATGTTGCATTCGCCATCCACCCGGTCGCAGGCAGAATGCCCGGCCACATGAACGTGCTCTTGGCCGAAGCGGATGTGGATTATGAGATGCTCCATGAAATGGATGACGTCAATCCCACCTTTTCCCGAACCGACTTCGCCCTCGTGGTCGGCGCCTGCGACGTGGTGAATCCGGCGGCCATCCATGTGGAGGGAACGCCCATTTCCGGCATGCCCATTCTCCTTGCACACGAGGCAAAGCAGGTGGCTGTCTTGAATCTGGATGCCCGACCCGGATATTCCGGCGTGGAGAACCCCCTTTATCAAAACGACAACACGATCATGCTTCTGGGAAACGCAAAAAAGACTTTGGATCGCCTCCTCGATGTGTTAGGGTAAAAATAGAAAGGACGTCCTGCCATGGGCAACAAGAGAATCTATATTACAAAAGCCGATATTAAAAAACTCAGGAACCTCATTGCGGGCGTTAAGATGTCGGGTTCCAAATCAAGAGCCGATCTGGATGCCCTGGAAAAGGAATTGAACAGGGCCAAGCTGGTCGATCCGAAGAGGATCCCGGAAGAAGTGATCACCATGAATTCCAGGGTGCGTCTTTGCGATTTGGTATCGGGAGAAGAGCTGACCTATACGATTGTATACCCGTCCGATGCGAACGCGGAACACAACAAAATATCCATTCTGGCACCGATCGGCACGGCCCTGCTGGGATATCGCGTCGGCGATGTCGTGGAATGGACCGTCCCGTCCGGTGTAAGAAGTCTTAAAATTCAGGAAGTCCTGTATCAGCCGGAATCCGTCGGTGATTTTGAGCTGTGACCATGCATTCTTCCTCCGGATCGCCATGTCCTGCATACGATCTCATGGCACCCTTCCCGGCTCCGGGACACCGGCGGCGGATCATTCCGGCCGCCGTTTTCACGCCGTGTCGTGAGCAAAATCAGCCCGGCTTCCATTTTTGAACAACCGTCTGTAACCGAGCCGGCCCGCGTCCGCATCGCCATTTCAATCCCAAACCGATATTCCCCCCGAAAAACCGAAACTTTTTCCCCAAATTGCGGTATAATGGCCGCGCGACATGACGCTCGATCGGAAAGGAGAAACAAGGATGAAAACCAGGAGCGCCTGCCTGACGGGGGTGGACCGGATCGAACTGCGGGAGCGGAATCTGGAAACCGGACCGGACGAGGTCCTCGTAAAAACCCATCTGGCGGGGATTTGCGGTCAGGATAAAAACCTCTACCACGGAATCATCCCGCCCAGGGGCGGACTGAACACGGAGATGCGCACCGCATTTGCCTACCCCTTCTTCATCGGCCACGAGGGAGGCGGCACCGTCGTCGCCGTTGGAGAGAAGGTCCGCGACTTCCGGGTCGGCGACCGGGTGATCGCCTTCGGTTGGATTGAGACGATCTCGGACTATTTCAAGGGAAGGGAGGAGGATCTCGAAAAGGTCCCGGAAGGGATGTCGATGGACCTCGCGTCTCTCGGCGAACCGATCGGCTGCGCGGTGTTTTCCGGCCTGATGTCCCGGATCCAGCTCGGGGATACCGTCGCCGTCTTCGGAATGGGTTTCGCCGGACAGATCATGGCCCAGGTCGCCAAATCGAAGGGCGCCTACCGAGTAATCGGCGTGGACGTCGTAGACGGGAAGCTGGAGCTCGCCAGGAGGCTCGGCCTCGACCACGCGATCAACGGAACCAAGGATGACCCTCTGCAGGCGGTGATGGACCTTACGAACGGGCGGGGGGCGGACGTCGTCGTCGACATGGCCGGCTCGGCGGATTCGGTGAATCTCTGCACCGCCGCGGTCAAGCACAACGGCATCATGGTCTTCTACAGTTGGATCACGCAGGACATCACCGTGAACATCTCCCGCTGGCACAACAACAGCCTGGAGGTAATCAACACGGGGCTTGTCCACCACGGAACCCGGCAGCGGACCCTCTGGACGCCGCTGGCCCTGCGGCCGGTCCTACAGGGTCAGTTGCAAATCGCGCCGCTGATCACGCATCGCTTCCCGCTGTCGCGGGTCGATGAGGCGTTCGCCGTTGCGGCGAACGATCCGGGGGCCATCAAGGTGGTCCTCGATCATCCGTAGAGCTTCTGTCCACAGCGCTTTTGGCCCAGGCCGATCCGATCGGTCCGCGGCAATGGGTTGGAATGGTCGCCCGGGAAGGGTTTTAATCCAAATTTCGTTCCACATTGAAGACAAACGGTCCGAACATCCTTTCGGATTGCCGTTTGACCAACAAAAAAGGCGCCCCCGGGAAAAAAGGCCGGGGGCGCCTTCGTTTTGCAACGGGGTCGGATCAGTAAAAATTCTTTCCGTAAAGCTTTTGGCTGAGACCGATCAGGTCGGCCCATTTCATCGGGCCGCCCTTGTCGGGGGGGAAACCGATCCCCCAGATCATCCCGACGTCGATCATCCGGACATCCTCGACGATCTTCCGGTCCAGGAGGTCTTTCCCCACTTGGACCATCGCGGTGAGGATCCCCAACTGGATCTCCTCCTCGCTCGCCTCTTTCGGCGGACGTTTGGCGATCAGCGGCAGGACGTCGGGATCGACGCCCCCGTCCTTCAGGAAGAAGCCTTTGCCGGACTTCTTCAGACCGAGGCGCCCCGATTCGACCACCTTCTTGAGGGTCTCCTGTTTGACGCCCATCCCGACAAAGACCTTGTAGGGGATGTCGATGCCCACCTCGTCCGTCAGCCTGATCGGCCCCACGGGCAGTCCGAAACGGGTCATCGCCCGATCCACCTTTTCGATGGCATTGCCCTCCTCGATGTACTGAAGGGCAAGGACGAGATTCGGGAAGAGCATCGCGTTGACGACGAAACCGGGATTGTCCCGGCAGACAATCGGCCGTTTGCGGATCAGGCCGGCGAAATTCAGCAGGTTGTCGACCGTCTCCTGCGCGGTCTTCTCGCCCCGGATCACCTCGACGAGCTGCATCAGCCAGACCGGCGAGAAGAAGTGGAGTCCCCCGAACCGCTCCGGGTGGGAAACGAAGGGGGCCATCGACGTGATCGGAATCGACGAGGTGTTGCTGGCGATGACGCAGTCGGGACGGACGACCCCGCACAGCTCGCCGTAGACCTGCTTCTTGACGTCGATCGCCTCGAAGACCGCCTCGATGACGAGGTCCGTCTCCTTGAATTCCGGAACATAGTTTGAAACGGCCGTCAAACGGGCCAGAATATCATCGACGGGTTCCTTGAGCCGTTTCTTTTCGGCCATCCCGTCGAGGATCTTCCGGAGGAACGCCTTCCCGGGCTCCAGCGCCTCGGGAATGTCCTTGACCAGAACGGGAAGCCGCGTGTTGCGGAGAGCTTCGATGACGATTCCCCGCCCCATCGTGCCGAAGCCGAGGACGGCGACCCGGTTGAGCGGTTTGGGGACGAAGCCCTTGGTCATCATGGCCTTGGGCTTGTCCGTCATCCCTTTGATGAAGAAGGTGTTGATGCTCCCCTTGGCCTCCTTGGTGAGGACCACCTCGACGAAGTTTTTTTTCTCGATCTCCAGCCCCTCCTCGAGCGACACCTTCAGCCCTTCGTGCATCGATTTGAGGGCAAGCATCGGTCCGGGGATCTCCCGACCCTTGGTCGCCTTGAGGATTCCCGCCTTCGCCATTTCGGCGACGGCGTCGATCTGGGAGAAGTCCTGGACGGGCCGCTTGAGGTTCGCCGTCCCGGCGATGATCTCCCCGAGAAACGCCCGGGCCGAGACGAGCAGATCGCCGTCGGCGGAAATCAGCCGGTCCACGATGCCCATCTCATACGCCTTGGCGGCGGGCAGCATCTTCCCCCGCAGGATCAGTTCAAAGGCGTCGTAGCCGATCAGCCTCGGGAGACGTTGCGTCCCGCCGCCGCCCGGGAAGAGGCCGACGTTGCACTCCGGCAGGCCGATCAGCGTGTTTTTCCCCTCCTTGGCGATCCGTCCCGTACAGGCCAGCGCAAATTCGAGTCCGCCGCCAAGGCAATGGCCGTGGATCGCCGCGACGGAGGGAATTCCCAGCGCGCCCAGACGGGCAAAAGAGCCGTGGAAAAGGTCCAGGGTCTTGCGCACCTCCTCCGCGCTTTCGATCTGCGAGATCAGTTTCAGATTGGCGCCGGCCAGAAAGTTTTCCGGCTTTCCCGAAATGAAAATGATCCCGCGAATCCCTTTGGCGATCTCCAGTTCCCGCATGACCCGATCGAAGCCGACAAAGGCCTCCTCCGTCCAGGTGTTCATCGCGTCGCCGGTCACGTCAAACGTGATCACCCCGATTCCCAACTCATCCACCACCATGTTGAATACCTTTTCCATGCTCCTTCTCCTCCTTATCGTTCGGTTAAGGTTATGGACACAAGGCTTCTCCGGCTGCGAAAGACACCTTATCGGGCCGTCATTCGAAGAGATCCGTCGAGGCGGATGCACTCGCCGTTCAACATCGGATTCTCGATGATGTGCCGCGCCAGCGCCGAGTATTCGGTGGGCCGGCCGAGGCGCTTCGGAAAAGGCACCGTCTGCGCCAGTTGCACCCGGACGCTTTCGGGAAGACCCGCCATCATCGGGGTGTCGAAAAGACCGGGGGCGATGGCGACGACCCGGATCCC
>JAQTRB010000107.1 GCA_028712015.1 Syntrophales bacterium | reverse complement strand
TCATCAAAACGATCATCGTTTTCCTGTCACTCTGCATCGCCCTGCCGGTTTATGCCGTGGACGGCACGGCTCTCCTGAAGCAGGTGGACCGGAACCTCAGCCCCGACTCTTACGAGTCCTACCGGAAACTCATCAACGTCGAGCCCGACGGCAAAAAGAAGGAGTTTACCCTCTTTACGGTGAAGAAGGGGCTCGACAAGGTGGCCTCCCTCTTCGTCGCCCCGGCCAGCGAAAAGGGGCGAAGCACCCTGCGGCTGGGCGACAACATGTGGCTCTACATCCCCAATGTCGGCAAACCGATCCGGATCACGAGCCTTCAGTCCGTCGTGGGTGGCGTCTTCAACAACGCCGACATCCTCCAGCTCGACTACGCGGCGGAATACGACGTGGAAAAGGTGGAGGAGACGGGCGGTGAATACCTCCTCTTCCTCAAGGCCAAGACCAAGACCGTGGCCTACGACCGGCTGAAGATCTGGGCGGACAAAAAGAGCGTCCTGCCCACGAAGATCGAGTGCCTCACCGAGGCGAACATGCTGATCAAGACCCTCTACTTCAAGGACGTCAAGGACTTCGGCGGCGGGATCAAGCGACCGGCGGTGATCGAGACGGACAGCCCCCTCTTTAAGGGATACAAGTCGGTGATGATCTTCGCCGGAGTCAAGAAACGGGATTTCAAGGACGAGGTTTTTACCCTGACCTTCATGGCCAACATCGAATTATTGCGGAAATGAAAGGGACAGCCGTGCCGACCGGGCGAAACGGTGAACCCCCTTTCCGACGACGAAGGATCATCGGAGGGGGGATGGGCCTTCTCCTCTTTTCCTTGTTTCTCCTTCCGCTCTGGCCGGCCCTGTTGCCCGCCGAGGAGACCTATACCTTCGATCTCAAGGAGATCGAGAAGAAACCCTACCACTTCGGCGGGTACGTGGAGATGAAGCCGACCCTCTTCCGAATCCGTCAGGACTCTTCCCTCTACCGTCTGAAGTATTACAACCGGGATATTGGATCGTCGCTGGAGGAGGCGAACCTCAAACTCCAGTTGGAGGGGAGTTGGGAGGCGGGTATCGGCCGCCTCTATTTCAAGACCAACACGGACTACAAATTTTCCCGTTTGGGCGATCAGGACAAGACCGACCTCTACGAAGGGTTTCTTTCTCTGAACCCATCGTCTTCCTGGAAGATCGATGCGGGGAAAAAGACCTTCAAGTGGGGGAAGGGGTACGCCTGGAACCCCGTGGCGTTCATCGACCGTGCCAAGGACCCCGACGACCCCGAGGTGGGCATGGAGGGGATCTTTGCCCTGTCGGCCGATTACACCAAAAGCTTTGCCGGTCCGCTCAAGACCGTCTCCTTCACGCCGGTGGTCCAGCCGGTCTACGACCACATCAACAACGAGTTCGGCAAGAAGGACTACCTGAATCTGGCCGGGAAGCTCTACTTGCTCCTCTACGACACGGATATCGATTTTATCGCCTTTACCGGCGGAAGCCGGACGAGCCGCTTCGGGGCGGACTTCTCACGGAATATCGGGACGAACTGGGAGGTCCATGGAGAGGTGGCCTACGTCAAGGACGTCCAGACGCGACTGGTCGATTCCGCCGGCAGGATCTCGGCAGTGGAGTATGACGCCACGAGTTACCTCCTGGGCACGCGCTACCTGACGGCCCGGGACACGACCTGGATCCTGGAGTACTATCGGAACGGGACGGGGTTCTCCGGGGAGGCGATGGCGGATTTCTTCGGCTTCGTCAACAATGCCGACCGGACCTACCGCAGCACCGGCAATGACGCCGCCCTCCAGAGGGCCGCGCAGCTCTCCGAAGGCAACTTCGGCCGGGCAAATCCGATGCGGGATTACCTCTATCTGCGGGTCTCCCAGAAGGAGCCCTTCGATTTTCTCTATTTCACGCCGGCAGTCACGACGATCGTGAACCTGAACGATCGGAGCTTCCAGATCTCTCCGGAGGCGGCCTACACGGGTTTCACGAACTTCGATCTGCGCCTCAAGGCGAGCTTCATCAACGGTCCGACCGACAGCGAATTCGGCGAGAAGCCCTATGACTTCAAGCTGGAGCTCAAGGTCGGGTACTATTTTTAGTCCGGCATTCCCATGCCATCCGCAGGGATAGCGCGCCGGATGGCTGGTCGAGGGCTGGATCCTCCGTGATTTGGGGAGACCCAGCATCCAGCCCCGACGCGACTTTCTTGGGTACATGGCCAGCCCTCCCCTCGCCAAGGGAGGATCCCGCCGTTCCGCGTCGCCTCTCCCCCGCCTGTTCCGGGAAGATATGTAAGAGGAGATGATCCGGGGGACGCTGGTGCACCACCCCTGCCTGCCCAAGGAAGACATCTATGGCTTGCATTTTCAGATAATGCCTTGTAAAATCTCCAATCGGAGGTGAATTATGCAAACGGCAGTTACGAAGCGGGGGCAGACGGTCATCCCGGCGGCGATCCGGAAGCGTCATCAGATCGGCGGAGGGGCACGGCTGGTCTGGTTGGACGACGGGGAAACGATTCGCATCGTGCCGACCCCGGCTGACCCCATCGTCTCTCTGCGTGGACGGGGGCGGGGGGAAGGATTGACCACGCGTCTGTTGAAGGAGCGTCGCGCGGACAGCAAGCGCGAAGAAAGGGGCTAAGATGGCCAAGCCGACCGCACCCCGAGGCCCCTATCTCCTTGACACCTCGGCGCTCTTGACCTTCATCGAGGATGAACCGGGGAGCGACCGGGTGGAGAAGGTCCTGAGGGATGCCGCCATTCTCCTGCCCTGGCCGGTTCTCCTGGAGACCTATTATATTACCCTCCAGGAGAAGGGCCGCGCCGAAGCGGACCGCCGCTACGCCCTGCTCCGTCAATTGCGGGCGGAGATCCTCTGGGCCATGGATGAGCCGATTCTCTTGACTGCGGCCCGTCTCAAAGCGGAGCATCATGTCTCCCTGGCCGATGCGGTGGTAGCCGCCTTTGCCATTCGGAACAACGCGGTCCTGATCCACAAGGACCCGGAATTCGACGCCCTCGCCGGTCTCTTGCCGATGGAGGCGCTTCCCTACAAGGCGAAATGAGAACGCCCTCGTCCAGGAAGGGTCTTGCCATGAAACGCCCAGCTGCAAAGAATGAGCCGAAACGCACCCTCTGTGCCGAGCCGATCAAAAGCTGGCCTGTCAAGGAGCGACCCCGCGAGCGACTCCTCGCCGACGGCCCGGTCCGGCTCTCCGACGCCGAGCTGCTGGCCGTCATTCTCCGCGTGGGCAGCGGGTCTTTGAAAGAGGGCGTACCCGGAAAAAGCGCTTATGATCTTGCCCTTTTGCTCCTGAAGGAATTCCGGGGACTCGGCGGGATCGACCGCGCCCACAGCGAAGAGTTGCGCAAGGTCCCCGGCCTCGGTCCGGCGAAAGTCGCCCAGATCAAGGCCGCCTTCGAGTTGGGAAAGCGGCTCTGCGCCGGCAGCCTGACCGCGCCGGGCTTTGCCTCCTCCACGTCCGTGGCCGGCCATTTCCGACCCCTCTTCACCGGCAGGCGCCAGGAGTGTGTCTGCGCCCTGTTCCTGGACGGCCAGAACCGGCTCCTGGGTGAACGGGAGATCACGGAGGGCACGCCCACCCAGGCCACGCTCTATGTCCGCCGCGTGATTGAGGAGGCGCTCCGCCTCTCCGCCGCCGCCGTGGTCCTGGTCCACAATCACCCCTCGGGGAACCCGGAACCGTCGGCCGGCGACGACGAGACGACCCGCCATCTTCTCCAGGCCTGTGCGGTGGTCGGCCTGGTCCTGCTGGACCATGTGATTGTCGGCCGGAGCGATCATTACAGTTACAGCGACTCCGGCCGTCTCGCGGAACTTGCCAAGGAATAAGGGATGGGAGCGTGTGCGTGTAGGATCGCTGGTCCGGCAAGTCACCAAACGGATCAAAGCCGACCCGGATCAGGAATATAAGATGGCTGGCGTCAAATGGTATGGTGAAGGTGTCTTCCACAGGGAAACCGTGCGCGGAGATGGCATGAGCGCCGCCTACGTCACACCCCTGGTCAACGGCGCCCTGATTTACAATCGTCTTTTTGCCTGGAAGGCTTCTTTTGCCGTTGTGACCCCCGAGTTTGCAGACTGCTATGTCTCTAACGAGTTCCCTCAGTTCGTCCCCGATCCGTCGCGCATTCTCCCGGAATATCTTTATCTCTTTTGTACCAGGGCAGCGACGATCCGCGCCGTGAATGCAGCATCAACCGGATCTTCTGCTGTAAGTCGCAATCGCTTTAAGGAGGAAGAATTTCTCAATTTTGAAATCTCCCTTCCACTATTGCCTGAGCAAGAGGCATTGTCGCCCGTTGGCGCAAGGCTCAGAGCGACATTGCCGCTGCCCGCGGGCGCGCGGAAAAGCTTGGAGATCTGCTGCCGAAACATCTTTATCAGGGGCTTGGGACGCCGCCGCCGGTCTCGGAACGGATTGCCGATAAATGCCTAGTCATGTGGTGGAAGGACCTGGAGAGGTGGAGTTTCAATTATCTGAGCCGCGCCAATGAAGGTTTGTTGGGTTACACAAAATCGAAATTCCCGATCGAACCACTGGGCAAACATCTGGTCGGAACGATGAACGGCTACTGCATCAAACCCGTGGCAAGGCCTACCGAGCAGAAGATGTTGAAACTCAACGCCCTCAATCCTGCCGGTCTTGATTTGACTGCGAGCAAGTTCATTATCATCCCGAAGAAAATTGCCGACCATTTCGCCGTCCATAAAGACGATCTTTTCATTTGCCGCAGTGTGGGAAGCTACGATCACATAGCAAAGTGTGCCATTGCAGCGGTGGACGCACCTGATACGGTCTTCCCTGACATCATGATCCGTGTGCGTCTCAAACAATCACTCTTGCCTGCCTTTGTGTGTGAGGTTGTTCAATCGCCACTGGGGCGCTCCTACTTCCAGTCCAATGCTAGGACAGCGGTTGGCATGTGGAAAATAGGGGCCGAGGATATCGCCAACTTCCCCATCCCTGTGCCCCCGTTGGCCGTGCAGGGAGAAATCGTAGAGAGGATCGCGGCGCAGCAGGGGGAGATTGCCAAGGAGCGGGAGACCGTCGAGCGCCTCTCCCGCAACATCGAAGCGGAGATCGAAGCCCTGATCCTGGGAATCAAGCGGGTGAATTAAACATTGGAATAGCGGGTCGGTCGCCTATTCCCTGCCGAAGCAGCTATTCAATCTGAATCGGGTGCGCTTTTCCTTGGGACTGCGGGGCCGGGTCTGCGGGAGTTTCAGAATCTTCGCCTTGCGTCGGCATTCGCAATTCGCGAACAGCGCGGGTATGATCTACGGCTATCGAGAGGGCTGTTTGAAGATCAGCGGGCGGAAACGATACTTGTCCGGATCGACCACCGCAAAATGTCCCGGTAATCGATCGTGATGTTTGGCGATCAGCGCTTCCACACGCGGCCATTTCCGGTGTTTCTCCCGGACGTCGATACGGATCAGAATCATGCCGTAGGCAGGTTTCTTCAGACGGTAAACGAGCTCCCCGAAATCCTTGTCCTCCGTTATTAGGATGCGACCTTCGCGAAAGGCGGTTTGCAGGACTTCATCATCGGAGATGCCTGCCTGCTGTTCGGGCACATAGGAGACATCGTGGCCGGCAGCCCGGAGACTGGCCACGATGCCTGCGTCACAGCACTCATCGGCAAGAAATTGCACGGATTCACCCGTTATCCGAAAGCGATCTGTTCGTCGGCCAGATAGTCGGCGGCAAAGGCCTGGGCGGAATAGATATCCTCCGGGGTCAGATGGGGATGATCCTTGACAATCTCCTCGATGGTCATCCCGCCCGACAGCTTCCGGAGAATCTGCTCCACGGTAATCCGCGTGTTTTTGATGACCGGTTTCCCGAACATGATCTGCGGATTCATCTCAATTTTCTCGTAGGTCTTCATGGGGCCCTCCTTGCTCCCTGCACATACGACTTTATGCATTGAAGCCACGGATCCTTATACACCTTTTCCCCGTGTACGTCTAAAAAATCATCTTGTCTCCTGATATTCGATCCCGTTGGGTCAGAACCGCCCGATGACCGTGGCTGGTGGCGACTGAGGCATCCGGTCGTGTTTCTCATGAACGGCAATCGAACGGCGCGCAGATTCAGCGAATCAACCAGCTCGACGGTTCTCTGATCGACGTGGGCCAGGTTCTG
>JAQTRB010000106.1 GCA_028712015.1 Syntrophales bacterium | reverse complement strand
GATCGCCGAAAGTTTTTTGGAAACTCTTTCCAGTTACTACCACGGTCGCATCGCATACCCCGGATGTGACTTCAACCAGGCCCCCGGCGCCGTTGAAAATGCACCGTCTCCTGCCCATAAGTCCTGATGCCGAAATCTTCAACCGACGCGTTTGCGGTTCTTGATTCTGTCGTAAAGTCGCAGACAGATGCCGATCAAACTCCTTTCCCTCGGTTCGTAATGCGTTTCCGCCGTTTCTACTTCATTGCCCAGTTCTACATGGACGGACGACGATTTCTGCAACCCCATAATTTGCGTCGGGAAAACACTGCGGTGGCCCGTCATTAAGAAACTGACGACGCAGGCGACGGCGGCATAAGGGGCAATCTCCAGACCAAAGAGTTCCATGGCCAGGATGCTGGCGGCAATCGGGGTATTGGCGGCGCCCGCCAACACGCTGACCATGCCGATGGCGGCAAAGGTTCCGCGATTCAATTCCCAAAAATCGCCGAAGACGCTTCCCGCGACGGCGCCCATGAAGAGTATGGGGGTAATGATCCCCCCGCTGCCTCCGGAACCGAAGGTGATCCCGGTGAAGATGGCCTTCATGAGAAATGCATGGGGGACGATTTTGGCTCCGCTGATCGCAATCTTGATCGTTTCGAGTCCCAGCCCCAGATAGTTCGTTGATGTCAGGAACGTCAGTCCCGCAAGAAGGGCGCCGCCTGCCAGTGACTTCAGCGGCGCCCAAAGGTTGATCCGGCCCGCCAATTTATCGATGCTTTTGAGAATCTCTATCAGCACGGCCGCGCAAACTCCAAAAAAAATGCCCGCGAGGACAACCTTCAAAAAGAACGCCTCTGAAAAAGCCGGGATAAAATCCTGGTGATACTGAAAATAGTTGATTCCGAAATAGGAAGATATTTGATAACCGATCATGCCCGATATGAAAGAGGGCAGCAGCACTTCATAAAGAATGCTTCCGATGAAGAGAACCTCCACCCCGAAAATGGCGCCGGCAATCGGCGCCCCCAGGACGGATGCAAAGCCGGCGCTGATCCCGCAGATGACCAGTTTTTTCCGATCATTGGCATCGAATTTCAAGATATCCGCAAATAGAGATGACAGCGCCCCTCCAATCTGCGCGCACGGGCCAACCTGTCCGACGGATCCCCCCGTTGCGGTGGTGACGATCGTAGCGAATAATTTTACCGGCGCGACGATGGCCGACATTTTTCCAGAGTGCTTGTGAACGGCTTCGATCACCTTTTCTGTTCCATATCCTTTTGCATCGGGGGAAAAATATTTGACGGCAATGGCGCTGATAAACAGACCTGCAGGCAACAATAGAAAGAAATGCGGAGAAACCTGAATGCGGGAAACGCTGAAGTTCAAAATTTTCAGAAAGACCGTCGTGGATAAACCGACGGCTATTCCGATCCCGGTTGCCAGAATGACCCATTTTAAGACACTGATAAAGAGAACCGACTCTTCAAGCAGACTTTTATTCATCGAATCTGTTGTCCCAACCCCTGTCCATTTTCCCGCAATCGACCATCATGGAATAGCGCACTGTTCCGGATACGCCATGTTCGAAGCGATTTTTTCTCATACACCTTTTTGGGATGATCATATACATGAAGCGTTGTTCAGCAATCAGGGCTGCTTCACCGGTTGGGATACGACAAAATGGACCCTTCGGTTCTTGGCCAGGGCCGTCTCGTCATGCCCGGGATCCAGAGGCCTCTCCTTGCCATAGCTGATTGTCTTGATACGCACCCGCGCGATGCCCAAGTCCATCAAGAATTTTGCCGTTTCATCGGCACGCCTCTGGCCGAGCGCCAGGTTGTATTCCGTGGTACCTCGCTCATCGCAGTGACCTTCGATGACAAGCGCGTAATTTGTATGCTTCAGATAGGCTTGGGCGGCTGCCTTCAGGACTGCCTGGTTTTCCGGATGAAGCTTGTATTCGTTGAAATCGAAATGAATGTCGGGAATCTGGAGTTCTTTCGGAATCGCCGCTTCGTTCTCCACGGCTTCCCTTTTGGCGCCTTCGGAAGCTTTTCCCGCGTTTCGCTCATCCGTGAGTGTTTGTTTTCTAATCCCCTGATCGTCGAGCGTTTGCTCGCGCAACGCGCTCTTCATGGTTTCCTTGTCATCCGTTAAGGCCTGCGTCGGAGCCTGCACCATGGGTTTCTGTTCCCCGTGGATCCATGCTTTGGTTTTCGTGGGGCCTTTTTTGGCGCAACCTGCAAACAATGCAAAAGACAGAAACAAAACCATAGTGATTAATCCTATCCGCAGCATTCTCTTTTTTCTCATCTTCTTCCCTCCACAGCTTGGCTTGTTGGCATCCATCCCTGAGTGGTTCTCGAAAAATTTTCATTCCGTCCTGTAGTTTTCATGCCGCCTTTGATCTATCGGTTATCCGTCTCCACGGCCTCCTTCAGTCTCTCCGAAAAATCCTGAATGGCCGCCTCCACTCGGACCCAGGCCGCCATCATGGGAATACCGACCGGATCGCCGACGAATTCGTCAATGGCCAACTTCATGGCGCCGACGAATGCATCCACCGCCTCGATCTCTTCATGCCGGTCGTAGTTCAGACCGTTGAGCAGGGCCAGTGCGTGGAACTTCTCGATGGCGATTCGGGACTCCTGGATATAGGTCATCAGAAGGGTCCGGAAAAAGGCTTCGCTCATCACCAGGCCATCCTGGCTCAGAACCCTGAACAGCGCCTTTCCGATCTCGGTGGCCATGCGGATCAGCCCTTCGGTGGGCTTGGCTTTTCGCAGGATCTGGTGCTTGTGCTCGTAGGTGTCGATGATCTCCACCTGGCAGATCCGGTTGGCCGAGGTCTTCTGATAGACCTCGCTGAGCAGCGAGACCTCCAGCCCCCATGTCGGCGAGATACGGATGCCCCGGGCGAGGCTGGTGTCGAAGGCAAACTCCCCCGAAAGGGCATACCGGAAATTATCGAGGTATTCGATGAATGCGTTGTACCCCAGGATCCGTTTCAGGGTGCGGATCAGGGGGGTATAATAAAGCCTCGTCACACGGCCATAGAGCCTGTCGGTAACCCTGGCGTAGTAACCCTTGCTGAATTCGAAGCTGAGAGCCGGGTGGACAACCGGATAGATCAGCCGAGCCAAAATTTCCCGCTTGTAGTTGACAATGTCGCAGTCGTGCAGGGCAATGGCATAGACGTCCTGATCCGAAAGGATATATCCGAGGGACATCCAGACGGAACGGCCTTTTCCGGGATTGTCCAAATTGAATTCCGCGTTCTTCAGCTCTTTCTGGAGCGCCTGCATGCGAGACCCGTCATGCCAAACCACCCGTACGTCCACGGGCAAAACAGACATGATTTTCCGGATTTTGTTGAACTGCCGCTCATCCGCCCGATCCAGGGACAGAACGATCCCGTCGAGATAATCCACCCCTTTGAGCTCTTCGATGATCTTCGGCATGGCCGCGCCATCGAATTCCGTCACCAGCGCGGGTAAGAGGAGCACGATTTTCCGCTTCCGCGCGATCGTTTTGAGTTCCGTTTCGATCTGTTCAACCGGTCTGTCCCGCAACTTCTGAAGGGTCGTAATGATCCCGTTCTGGCAAAAATCGGCCACTTTCATCACTCCTTTCCTACCCAAAGCCCGATCAGGTAGTCTTTCATCGTTTCGAATGCCAGCGCGTTTTGTTCGAAATGAGCCTCCGCTTCCTCCGGGGTCTTGTCGCGCAGTTCATTGATCAGGGAGCCGACTCGCCCGTAGTAGAGCGGGGTCAAGGTATCGAGCACCTTGAAGCGCTGCCGTGGCGTTCTGTGGAAGGCGTTGGCATATCGGTAGACGATCCGGACCCAGCTTTCGATGGGCATGAGAAAGGATTCGTTTTTGTCGGTCCGCGCCAGTTCCCGGATGATTTCCAGGTCGCGTTCCTCGATGATGTTCGCCCACATGCCGCCGAAATTGTTAAAACCGACCTTGAAATACTCGATGAGATTGGCCTGATTGATATCGAACTCCTCTGCCCTTTGTCCGGTGAACTCTCCGAGAGTGGGAATGTCCACCGATCCTCTGATCTTCATCCAGTGGTCGTGGTACTGGTCCATCAGCTGGAATGTCGTTCCCACCACTTGACGGAGCATCGGTCCCAGATCGGTCGAGGGGTCCTTGTGGTCATGGAGCTTCGCGCCCAGCCTGGCCTGGCAGATCCGGAATCCTCCGACAACGGCCGACGTCGTCATCCAGATGTCGATCCCGAATTTGGCGATGTCCGTCGCCCATACATCCTGGCTGAGGTAGTGTTTGACCAGGGCTGGGGAAATGCCGAAGTCTCCCCCGATCGGCTGCCGAATCCGCCTGCCGTAGAGCGCCCGCGTCAGGTTGTAGGCGATGGTGTTCGTGATGGTTCCGTCAAGCTTGTAACGGTTGTAATAGGGCGCCACATAGTCGTAGCCTTGAAAGACAGGCTCCAGAAAGTTTCGAAGCCATTCGGGCGTGATCGAAAGCAGGTCGGAATCGAAGACGGCGACGGCCCTGGCTTTGAGGAAGACGGCGACCTCGAAGACCGCCCGTAATCCCGACCCTTTGCCGGGAAGGCCCCGGTAGATGGTGACGATGCTTTCGATATTGTAGGACTTGGGATCGACGGTGCGGGCCAGGTCTCGGGTATCATCGGTCGAGCCGCCGTCCGAAACCATGATGACCGCCCGCAGGTGGGGGTAGTACAGCTCGATCCCCTTGACGACCGTTTTGATGACGTGGACGATGGACACTCCGCTGAAATAAGCGGGGATGCCGACCACGATGTCCGCATATCCGAGCTGCTCGATCTTCGTCGTGACGTGCGGACGCAAGGCCGTCGAAAACCGGGTCACTTTTGTCATAAATCCTCCTGTTGGTGATCCTGCTCCCATGGTGTCCCGCTTTGTTCGTTCAAAAGTTTCTGTACGACATCGTTCCACCCCTTAGCGCCCGTCCTGTTTGCCAGGATCATTCCCGGCAGTCGGACATCCAGGTGGCCTTTTCCCGGACGGGGGATCAGGACCGGGACGTCTACCTGCGCCAACATGGCCAGATCGTTTTCGCTGTCGCCCAGGCCGATGGTGGTCAGCGCCGTGCCGGAGCTTCGCCGGAAAATATCACCAACCGTTCGGACGGCTTTTCCCTTATCCTGCTGGTTGCCCATCAAATGATGAAAACGACCGCCCCGGGTCACGGTAAAACCCTCCGCCTCCGCCATGCCGCTCAATGGACCGATCTCATCCGGCCGCAACAGGATGAAGGGCTCCGTGAACTCGCGTTCCTTGGCCAAAGCCGCCCGGTCGATCGGTAGTCCGGTCCGTTCGGCGATTTCGGCAGGGGCCATGTCGCCGAAACTCCGGAGATTAAATCGCCCGCCGGCCTTTCTCAGAAATTCACGAACCCGGGAATAACCCGTTCCCAGGGCGACAAGGGTGTAGCCATCCCGTTGCTGACCATCCCCGATCGACAGCCTTCGATATCCGGAGGGGAAAAAAATGCCGCCCCCATTTTCGACGATAAAAGGTTCCCGCACCCCCATCTCCAACTGCAGGGATTCAACCTCCCGGCGGGTCTTGCTCGTGGTCATGATCAGCGGGATGCCGAACGATTTGATCCTTGCCAGAGCCGGCATCGCTTCTGTAAAGGAATAGTCCGCGTGGTTCAGCAGGCTGCCGTCGAGGTCGGTAAAAATGATGACTTGCACCAGGATACTCCATTCAGCTTGTCGATGTCTCGACTGGTGACGATCTTACCCGTCTACGGTTTACATTGTATTTGATTTCGGTTTGTTCCGCTACCCATAATTTTAAAAATATAGCCCCTAAATCATTTGTATTCAAATCATATGATCATAAATGATTTGCACCGTAGCATCGCATATGTTAAGAAGTAAACAAAGTCAACAGCCCAGGGGTTTCTATGGGAAAAAAATCATTGATGATTGAGGAAATTATTAACGATATCCGAAAAGTGTTTCAGGTCATCCATGAACATTCAAAAAAGTCGAAACGTGAAACCGGTCTGACCGGACCTCAGTTATGGGCCATCAAATTGATCGGGGAACTCTCTTCGGTCAGGGTGTCCGATTTGGCCGCCAAAATGTATATTCAACCGGCTACGGTGGTTGGAATACTGAACCGCCTTGAATTGCAGGGTCTCATCCAAAGGATACGCACCAATCAAGACAGGCG
>JAQTRB010000105.1 GCA_028712015.1 Syntrophales bacterium | reverse complement strand
CCGCAGCGCTTCCGAGCGGTTGGTGTATTGCCTCTCCCGGATGAGGGCATCGAATCTCTCCAACAGAGGCCTCTCCAGAGAAACGCCGAAACGGACCAGTTCAGACATCTTCCAATCACCGTATCCCTTTTTCCGGTTTCACAACATATCGCCGGATCGCGTCAAGACTTTTACGAAGAACCGAAAATTGCCGGGGAATTTCTGCGATCAGGCTCTCCGTCCCCGATCGACCGGCTTCAATCCCGGAGCTTTTCCAATTCACCCATCAGGACCTCCAGCGACGGACGCCGGTTGATGTTATGGACATCGATGTAGCGGATCGTCCCCTTTTTATCGATCACGAACAGGGCCCGCTCCGCCGTGCCGTCGGAACGCAGCACGCCGAATTGGTTCGCAACCGCGCCATGCGGCCAGAAATCGGAGAGGACGGGAAACCAGAGTCTCCCCATCTGGTTCGTCCAGGAAAAAAGCGTGGGCAGATTGTCCACGGCAATCCCGAGGAGGATTGCGTCGTTCGCGTCGAACATCTCTTTCACGATATTGTAGCCCGGCCACTGGTCCGAACAGATCGGCGTCCAGGCGGCCGGGACAAAAGAGATCACCACGTTCTTCTTCCCCCGGAACTGCCCGAGCGAAACCCGTTCTCCCGAAACTGCGGGCAGTGTGAAATCGGGTGCATTTTCGCCGGCCTTCACCCGTAAAACGCTGTCCGTGGGTTTGAGGCTGCCTGTATCGTATATATTGTCCTTGTAGGCGTCGGACAGCGCGAAGGAGTGAACCGCCGGCATGACCAGCAGGGCCGCTCCGACCAGGACGGAAACGATCATGAACCTTCTTTTCATTTTCGCATCTCCTGCGCCAGATCGGATGCCTTGACGATCTCATCCAAAAATTTTTCCACGCTCTCAAACGCCCCCAGGCGGGAGTAGATCACCCGATGTGACCCATCCGGATGGATCGTCACGCCGATAAAATAGGGCGTCCGCACCTCCCCCAGCAGTTTGTGAAGGGCAAAGTCTCCATCCGGAAAGAGCGGAAAGGGGATGTCGTACTTCTTTTTGAACACCCCCGCCTCGAAGGCGGAGTTTCCGACCGCGATCCCGATAAGCTTGATCTTCCCCCGGAGAACCGGGTCGGCCTCGATCTTTTCGTAGACCCTGTTGACGTTTGGCGCCTCCTTCTGGCAGTACGGGCAATACATGCTGAAAATCTCGACGATCACGGTCTTCGTCCGAATCTGGGGGATCTTGAAGGCGCCCGATCCGGAAAGACCGAGGTAGGCCTTTTCGGCACCCTCCTTCGGGATACCGAGGGTCAAGTCGGGAAGTTTCCCGCCGACCGGCGGCGGTCCCGCCGACCGGCCGGCCGCCGGTCCGATGAGGGCCAACCCCCAAATCAACAACGCAAGCCAAACGATTCGTTTCATTATTCTTCTCCTTTTATCGAAAGCCGCCACTGCAAGAAGGCGAAGGATGATCCAAGATTCCCTATTTCCCGCGGTCTGTCAATCGGAAAAAACGATCCGGATTTTCACCTTGATATCCCTTCGCCGATTCGCTATCATCCCGCCGGACCAAAAGCCCGACAGTATATGCGTTTCTCCGCTGTCTTCCTGCAGCCACGGCCATGGCATCATAAACCGAACCGCTCGGAAAGGGAGGAAATATGACCGAAAAAGCATCCAACATGAAGGATCTGGTAACCTATCAGGACGGCGCCATCGTCAGCAAGGAGATCATCCAGAAACCGACCGGGACGGTCACCCTGTTCGCCTTTGACCGGGAGCAGGGATTGAGCGAACATACGGCGCCCTTCGACGCGTTGGTCTGCATCCTGGACGGCGAGGCCGAGATCCTCATCTCCGGCGAACCTCATCGGCTCCGGGCGGGGGAAATGATCATCATGCCCGGCGGGAAACCTCACGCATTGAAAGCCGTCCGGCGGTTCAAGATGATGCTGGTGATGGTGAGATCCTGAATTCGGAACATGAATCGAACGATCCTTCCGAACCCGGATACGGACCCTTCCATCAGGATCCCGGCGCTTCTGGTCGCAACCCTGGCCAATTTCTTGACTCCGTTCATGAGTTCGGCAATCAACATCGCGCTGCCCGCGATCGGAACGGAGTTCGCGGCCGACGCCATTCTGCTGAGCTGGATCCCCACATCGTTCCTGCTGGCGGCGGCGATCTTCGCCGTTCCATTCGGCAGGATATCCGACATCTACGGAATGAAGAGGATCTTCCGCTACGGGATCGTTCTGTTCACGATCGCATCGCTGCTGTCCGCCGTTGCGTCTTCCGCCCTTTTTCTCATCCTTTTCCGGATTCTTCAGGGAATCGGCAGCGCGATGATCTTCGTCACGGGTTTGGCCATTGTGACTTCCGTTTACCCGTCCCATGAGAGAGGCAAGGCGATCGGAATCAACATCGCCGCGGTTTATGTGGCGCTCTCCCTGGGGCCCGTCGTCGGCGGCGTCATGACCCAGCACCTGGGTTGGAGGAGCCTGTTCTACACCATGATCCCCCTCGGAATCGCGATCCTGGCCCTGACCTGCTGGAAGGTCAAAAACGAATGGGCGGCGTGCCGGGGAGAGAGATTCGACTGGAAGGGCTCCGTCCTGTTCAGCGTCGTTCTGGTCATGATCATCTATGGCTTTTCCATTCTCCCCGGCCTCACCGGAATCGTTCTCGTTCTTTTGGGAATCGTCGGATTTTCGGGGTTCCTGATGTTCGAATTGAGGGTAAACAGTCCGGTGCTCGATGTCCGGCTTTTCAAAAACACGACCTTTGCCCTTTCCAGCCTGGCCGCCTTGATCAACTTCAGCGCGACCTTCGCCGTTGTCTTTCTGCTGAGCCTGTACCTCCAGTATATCAAAGGTCTCGATCCGCAATCCGCCGGTCTGATTCTCGTCTCGCAACCCGTCGTCATGGCGATCTTCACGCCCATTGCCGGCAGGCTTTCAGACCGCTTTGAACCCCGGAAGCTGGCATCCCTGGGAATGGCCTTGTCCACGCTCGGCCTCTTCATATTTTCGTTGATCACCGCGGAAACCGGCATCGCCGTCGTCAGTGCAGGCCTGGTCGTCCTCGGGCTCGGTTTCGGCCTTTTCGCCTCCCCCAATACCAGCGCAATCATGGGATCCGTGGAACGGAGATTCTACGGCGTTGCATCGGCGATGGTCAGCACCATGCGCCTGTTGGGGCAGATGTTCAGCATGGGCCTGGCGCTGATGGTGTTCGCCCTCTTCATCGGCAACGCGCAGATCACGCCTGTTCAGTACCCGGCATTGCTCACCAGCATCCGAACGGTTTTCATGATCTGCACCGTACTGTGCTTTGCGGGCATCTTCGCGTCGCTCGCACGGAGAATTTTTTAATCGGAAGATTTCCCTCCATATTGGAAGATGCCTCCGGTGCTTTTCGTTTGACTCGCGGCGGTGTTTCCGCTATACCCTTCGCGCAATCAAAATCCGTTGCAGCACAACCGGATAGAACGCATTTCATCAACCGGTTGGCTCTTTTTGATGGACATATGCAGGAGGCGAACGATCATGAAAAAAACCTGTGACGACTGGATGCGGCATCTGCCCGTCGGGAAGTTCGGGCCGCACCTCTTCCCCGAGTTCGAGAAGCGGGCAAAGGCCGTATCCGCCGAGATCTTCCGCGTCAAAACCCCTTCAGAGGCGAGCGAAGTCGTCTGCAACCTCGCCCGGTTCACCAATGCCAAAAAGGTCGTCTCCGTCGCGGGCCCGCTGCAGGAGGCGGCCGGGATCGACGGGGCCCTGAGGGCGGCCGGCATCGAGGTTTTCAACGATCCGGTCGATATCGCCACCCATGCGGCCACGGCCGATATCGGCCTCTCCGGCGTGGAGTTCGGCATTGCGGAAACGGGCAGCGTCTGCCAGGACGGCTATGCCATTGAAAGCCGACTGGTTTCCACCCTCCCCCCGCTCCATGTGGCCTTTCTCGACAGCAACCTCATCGTACCGGGGATTATCGAAGCTTTCGAGACCATCTCCCGGGTATTCGACCGCGGTTACATCAGCTTCATCACCGGCCCCAGCCGGACGGCCGACATCGAACGGGTGCTGACCATCGGCGTCCACGGTCCGAGCCGTTTCGTGATCGTTGCCGTTGACGATCGGCGGCAGGAAGGAGGGAAAGCATCATGACCGGCGAGAACCGAAACATCCGCAAAGAGATCAGCGAAAAGCTCCAGGACGAGGCCCTGCGGACCAATCTGGGACGCTTCGCCGAGGTCTACCCATCCGTCCGTGCCGCCGCGCTGGCGAATGCGGGGGACGTCGAAGCGCTGCGGGAGGCTATCAAGCAGATGAAGATCGACACGGTCGACCGGATCGAGGCGGTGGCCGACGCCTTCGAGGCGGAAGCGACGAAGCGAGGCGTGAAGGTTTTCCGCGCCGCCGATGGACCGGCGGTTTTTGCCTACCTGATGGACCTCTGCCGGACCCACGAGGTCAAGCGGATCGTCAAATCCAAGTCGATGGCCTCCGAGGAGATCGAACTCAGCGCGTATTTCAAGAAAAACGGCCTTCATGTCTGCGAGTCGGACCTCGGGGAGTGGATCATCGAACTGGCGGGACACAAGCCCTCCCACATGGTGATGCCCGCCATTCACCTGAGCCGCTATCAGGTGGCCGAATACTTCACCAAGGAACTCGACAAGGAGATCCCGCCGGACATCGCCTTCATGGTCCAGGCGGCACGCCAGCGCCTGCGGGGAGAGTTTCTCAACGCCGACATGGGGATCTCCGGGGCGAATTTCGGCATCGCCGAAAACGGCGCGATCGGGTTGGTCACGAACGAGGGAAACGCGCGCCTCGTCACCACGCTGCCCCCGATCCATGTGGTCCTCATGGGCTACGAGAAGCTGATCCCCAAGATCACCGACGCGGCGCTGATCCTGAAGCTCCTGCCCCGCGGCGCGACCGCCCAGCTCATGACGAGCTACATGACCCTGGTGGGCGGCCCTACACCCGTGATGGTCAAGGAGGGGGAACGGTGGGTGGAGAAAACCCGGGAAATGCACATCATCCTCCTCGACAACGGCCGCCTGAAAGCGGCGAAGGATGAGAAGTTCAAGCAGATCTTCCAGTGCGTCCGCTGCGCCTCGTGCCTGAACGTCTGCCCTGTCTATACGCTGGTCGGCGGTCACGTCTACGGCGGTCACACCTACGCGGGCGGGATCGGGGCGATCCTGACGGCTTTTTTAAGCGGGATGGCCGACTTCGAAAAGTTTCACGAACTGTGCATCGGCTGCCGCCGCTGCACCGAGGTCTGCCCGGGAAAAATCGACATTCCGGGCCTCATCGAGGAGCTGCGCGTCCGGGCGGTGTCCGAACACGGCCTCCCCTTCGTCATCAAGCAACTCTTCGACAACGTCATCGTCAACCGCAAGGTGTTCCACGGCCTGCTGCGCGCGGCGTCGTTGGGGATGAAGCCCTTCGCCTCGGGAAACCTGATCCGTCACCTGCCGCTGTTCTTCTCCGGCCTGGCAAAGGACCGGAGCCTGCCGACGATCGCGGCCAAACCTCTCCGGGACCGCGTGAAAGGTCTGCTCCAGAAACCCGACCGGCCGGTGGGCCGTGCGGCCTTCTTTTCCGGTTGTACGATGGACTTTGTCCTGCCCGACACGGGCGCCTCGGTGATCAAGGTCCTCCGGGATCTGGGATACGAGGTTCTCTTCCCCGAGGGGCAAAGCTGCTGCGGCAAGCCGGTCGTCGCGCTGGGAGACGAAGAAACGGCCCGGAAATTGGCCCGGGAAAACATCCGCTCCCTGACGGAGATGAACCCCGATGTGATCATCTCGGCCTGCCCCACCTGCACCGAGTCGCTCCAGCACTACGCGGAGCTCCTGAAGGCGGACAAGCAATGGGGCCCCAGGGCGGAAACGATGTCCCGGAAGGTCCGGGAATTCACCAGTTTTGTCGCGGAAGAATACGGGAAACAGGGACGACTGACGAAGGGCCGGGGAGGGCCGAAGGTGACCTACCACGACTCCTGCCACCTCAAGCGCGTGCTGGGAATCTCCGAACCGCCCCGGCAACTCATCCAGGCGGCGGGCTGCGAACTGGTCGAGATGAAGGATGCGGACAAGTGCTGCGGGATGTCGGGGATCTTCGGCGTCAAATACGCGGAGCTCTCGATGCCGATCCTGGAGCAGAAGATGAAGAACATTAGA
>JAQTRB010000104.1 GCA_028712015.1 Syntrophales bacterium | reverse complement strand
GTTTTTTTACCCGTTGCCCCGTTCCGCTTTCGACGACATCCTGCATCACGTAACTGGCCATGAAGGCGATCCGCGGATCGATCACCTGTTCGACCTTCGGCTGTGTCTCCTCGAAGACATGACCCGTTCGATCGACGATCTTCTGGATGAAGTACGGTTGCACCCGTTTCCCCTCGTTCGCCAGGACGCCGTATGCCCGGACCAGTTCCTGAAGAGTCACACCGGAGGTGCCGAGGGCCAGCGAAAGATTCCGGGAAAGGGGCGAGGAGATCCCCATGTGGGTTGCGTAGGAGGCCGCATAATCCACGCCGATCTCCTCAAGAACCTTGATCGTGACGATGTTGCGGGAGTGGATCAGGGCGCTGTGGAGCGTCGTCGGGCCGAGAAACTTTGCGTCGAAATTCTTCGGTTTCCAGATCCCGTCCGGCTGTTGGGGGTCCGGATAGAAGACCGGTTCATCGACGATGACCGTCGCGGGGGTCATCCCCTTGTCGAAGGCCGCCGTGTAGATCAGCGGTTTGAAGGCCGATCCGGGCTGCCGACGGGATTGGGTCGCGCGATTGAATTCGCTCCGCTGGAAATCGCGTCCGCCCACCATTGCCCGGATGGCGCCGGTCTTCGCATCCATCGCGAAGAGCGCCCCCTGGACAAGCCCTTTCTCGAAGCGCTCCCGCCCCTCCATCTCCTGTAAACCATGCTCCACCGCGTCGCGTGCCGCCGTCTGCATCCGAATATTCAGCGTCGTGAAGACCTCGAGACCTTCCTTGTAGAGGACGTCGCTGCCGTATTTTTCCTGGATATAGCGGCGGATGTTTTCGATGAAGTAAGGAGCGATCTTGTCCTTCGGTTTGATGGAACGGAGCCTGATCGCCTTTGAGAGCGCGCGGTCCTTCTCCTGCTGGGTGATGTAGCCGTCCTCCAGCATTCGGCCGAGCACGTAAGCCTGTCGCTGGTAGGCTCGTTCCGGATGGAGATAGGGGGAATAGTTGCTGGGGGCCTTGGGGAGCCCCGCCAGCAGGGCCGCCTCCGGAAGGGAAATGTTCCGCGCGCTCTTTCCGAAATATCCCTGGGCGGCCGCCTCGACGCCGTAGGTCCCGTGACCGAGGTAGATGTGGTTCAGGTAGAGGGTGATGATCTCTTCCTTGGTCAGATACCGGTCGATCTTGTAGGCGAGGAGCGCCTCCTTGATCTTTCGCATGTAGCTTTTTTCCGGAGAGAGGTAGAGCGTTTTGGCGACCTGCTGGGTGATCGTGCTCCCTCCCTGGACGATCTTTCCCGCTTCAAGATTTTTGAAGAAGGCCCTGGACATGCTCTGCATGTCGAATCCCTTGTGCTGGAAGAAGCGGGCATCCTCGGCGGCGACGAAGGCCTGGATCACGATCTTCGGGATCTCTTCGTACTGGATGACCTTTCTGTCTTCGAGGAAGAACTCGTCGATCAGTTCGTTGTTGTCGGCATAAACGCGTGTCGTGATGCTGGGACGATAGTCCTTCAGGGCGGCAATGCTCGGAAGTTCCTTCAGAATCAGGTAATAGAGCACGCTGCTTCCCGCCAGCGCGGCGCCGACGAAGAGCACCAGCACCGTTACGATGATGATCCCCAGCAAAGAGCGTCGGGAAGACGTTCTCCTCTTTCGCGGGACAACACGCCTGGAGGTCATGGCTGACCCGATTCCTCCTTTTCCTCATCCTCCGTCTCTTCCGCTGCGGGTTTCTTCCTCTGGGCGAATTTTGCCACAAAGATGCTTACCTCGTAAAGAATCATCAGCGGGATCGCCATCAGGATCTGGCTGATGACGTCGGGGGAGGGGGTTAGAATCGCGGCGGCGATGAAGATGATCAGAATGGCATAACGACGCTGTTTCGATAGCATTTTTGCGTTCACGACACCGAGCTTGGCCAGGAAGAATATGAACACCGGCATCTCGAAACAGAGCCCGAAGGCCAGCAGGAATTTGAGCGTCAGGCCAAGATACTCCCGGAAAGAGATCATCGGCTTGAGGAAATCGGTTGAAAAGCTGACGAAGAAACGGAAGGCGGGCGGCAGCGCGATGAAGTAGCCGAACAGAACGCCGCCGATGAAGAGAAGCGTGGAGAAAAATAGGAATGGGAAAACGAATCTTTTTTCGTTTTTATAGAGCCCCGGGGAGACAAATCGCCAGATCTCGAAGAGGGTGTAGGGGGCCGTCAGAAACAGGGAGGCGAAAAAGGCGATCTTCATGTGGATGAAGAAGGCTTCCGGGAGTCCCGTAAAGATCATCGAACTCTGGGCCGGCATGGCGTCGACCAGTGGCCGGGTGATCACGCGAAAGGACCAGTCCTTGAATAGATAGCAGACGCCGAAACCGACACCGACGACCACCAGGATGCGGATCAGTCTCGTCTTCAACTCTTCGAGGTGCGACGTCAGCGGCAATTTTTCTTCTTCGGAGTGATCGTTTTCCATAGAGAGGATGACTCGTGAGCCCCCGGCAAGGGATCAGGCCTGGGGTTTGTCGTCGGTGGGCTTTGGGGCGTCGCTCTCCGTCGCGTCGGCCGCGACCGGAGGGACGGGGGCGTCATTCTCCTCGCCCTTGCCATAGAGCAGAGAATCCTTGAGCCCGTTGATGTCCTTCTTCAACTCGTCCGTCTTCAGCGTGTCCTTGATCGTGTCGGTGGCGCTGTCGGCTACCTTGCGGAACTCGGAGAGACCCTTTCCCAAAGCCTTGGCAATCTCGGGCAATTTTTTGGGGCCCACCACGAGCAGCGCGATCACCGCGATCACCAGCAGCTCCGGCATTCCGATACCGAACATGCGATTTCCTCTTTCTCTGTCCGGACCCCGGGAAAATCATGCAAAATGAGTGGAATTTCCTCTTGAAACCGTCCGTGCGGAATCCTATACCCGCATCCGGAAATGTTTGTCAATGTTTTTTCCGGGCCACGGATGTCCGCAAAATTTTTTGCCATGCAAGGGTTTTTGTGTTAGAAGCAATCCGCATCCGAGGCGATGAGTTCACCCCCAAGAGAAGGTGGCCTGATGTCGAAGAACACGGGGATTGTGAAGGACCGGCGGTATTTGCGGCACGGATCCGAATGGACCCATCCCGAAACGCCACAGCGTCTCGTCTCGATCTACGAGATGCTCGACAATCCGGACATGGCATGGAAATTCACCGGGATTGAGGCAAGGCACGCAACGCGTGAAGAGTTGGCAAGGGTCCATCGCCCGTCCTTCATCGATTTCATCGCCGGGACGGAAGGGAAGTCGATGACGATGCTCGATCCCGATACGGTGGCGACCGCGGAAACCTACGATACGGCGAGGCTGGCCGCCGGCGGGGTGATGAACGCCATAGACAGCGTGGTCTCCGGGGAGACGGACAACGCCTTCGCGCTGGTTCGGCCGCCCGGGCACCACGCCCAGCCGACGGAGGCCGCGGGATTCTGCATCTTCAACAACATCGCCGTCGGCGCCCGGCATGCCCTGGCGCGGTGGAAGATGGATCGGATCCTGATCGTCGACTGGGACCTCCACCATGGAAACGGCACGGCGGAAATTTTTTACGAGGATCGACAGGTCCTCTACTTTTCAACGCATCAGTCCCCGGGCTACCCGGGGACGGGCGGTCTGGAAGAGACCGGGAAGGGGGCGGGGCAAGGCTTCACCATCAATGTCCCGCTGCGGTCGGGGGCGGGCGACGCCTGCTATGTCCGCGTTTTCCAAAATCTCCTCGAACCGGTGGCCCGAAGGTTCCGTCCGGAAATCATTTTGGTCTCTGCCGGATTCGACATCTATATCGGCGATCCGCTGGGAGAGATGAAGGTGACGCCGGAGGGTTTCGCCTGCCTGACCCGGATCCTCCTCGACCTGGCGGATGAGTGCTGCAACGGCCGCCTGGTGATCGTCCTCGAGGGAGGATATAACATCCAGGGGCTGACCAAATCCGTTCGGACGGTTCTCCTCGAACTCCTCGGGGAGACCCGGGTTACACAGGAGACGCTGAACCGGATGGTCGCGAATGGGGATGAAACGTGCACCCGCCTGATCGGGCGCGTGCGGGACAAGATCGGTTCATTCTGGCCGGTCTTTTGAATCGAGAGGGGCTTCGTTGGAAAACATCAGGATCAGCAAAGATGAGGTCGCGCATGTGGCCCACCTGGCGAGATTGGAATTCGGCGAGACGGAGATGGAAAAATTTACCGCCCAGTTGAACGACATCCTCCTGTACATGGACAAGTTGAACGAGGTCGATACGAGCGGCGTGGCGCCGATGACCCATGCGATCGCGCAGAAAAACGCCTTCCGTGAAGACGCGGTGGATCCGTCCTTGCCTCCGGAGGATGCTCTGGCCAACGCCCCGGCGGCGCGGGGGGGATGCCTTCAGGTTCCGAAGGTGATCGACTGACGGCGGCATCGGGAAAGACCGACAGGCGGCGCCGTTCTTCTTCTCCGTCCCGGCGACGGGCGAATCAATCCAGGCATGAAAATCCATAGGGGAATCGAATCGAGATGGAATTGCACGAGTTGACCATTCACGAACTCCGGGACAGGCTGCTGGCGGGGGAAATCACCGCCGCCGGGATCACCGCTTCCGTCTTTGCCCGGATCGGCGCGGTGGACGGAAGGGTCCACGCCTATGTTTCGCTGATGCGGGAGCAGGCCGAGGCCGAGGCCGAACGCGCCGACGCGGCGATCCAACGAGGGGATGCCAAGCCCCTGACGGGGATCCCGATCGCGCTGAAGGACGTCTGCTGTACCAAGGGGGTCCGGACGACCTGCGGCTCGCGAATTCTCGAGAACTTCATCCCTCCCTACGATGCGACCGTCGTTGAGCGGCTGCGGGAGGCCGGAGCGATCTTCATCGGAAAGACAAACATGGACGAGTTCGCGATGGGTTCGTCCACGGAGACGTCGTATTTCGGGGTGACCCGGAATCCCTGGGATCTGGACAGGATCCCGGGCGGTTCCAGCGGGGGTTCGGCCGCCGCCGTGGCGGCCGACGAGTGCATCGCCGCCATCGGATCGGACACCGGCGGCTCGATCCGTCAGCCGGCCGCCCTCTGCGGCGTCGTCGGCCTGAAGCCGACCTACGGCCGCGTTTCCCGATTCGGTCTGATCGCGTTCGCCTCTTCGCTCGACCAGATCGGCCCCTTCACGAAGGACATGGAGGACTGCGCGATCCTGATGAACGTCATCGCCGGCTATGATCCGAGGGAATCGACCTCGGTGCCGGAGGAGGTCCCCGACTATCGATCTTTCCTCGACCGCGGAATCGACGGATGGACCGTCGGGGTTCCAAAGGAGTACTTCATTGCCGGGATCGACCCGGAGGTCGAGGCGGCCGTCCGCCGGGCGATCCGGGTCGTGGAGGGGCTGGGGGGCCGATGCGTCGAGGTCTCCCTTCCCCATACCCGGTACTGCGTCGCCGTCTACTACATCATCGCCCCGGCGGAGGCATGCTCCAACCTCGCCCGCTACGACGGCGTGAAGTACGGTTTCCGCTCCGCAGAGGGTCGTGATCTCTTGGAGATGTACAAGAAAACCCGCGCCGCGGGCTTTGGCGCCGAGGTGAAGCGGCGGATCATGATCGGCACCTACGCCCTCTCGTCGGGTTACTACGACGCATACTACAAGAAGGCCTCCCAGGTTCGGGCGCTGATCCGGCGCGACTTCGACGAAGCGTTCGGGACCTGCGACGTGCTGATGACCCCCACGACGCCGACGCCGGCCTTCCGGATCGGCGAAAAGACGGAGGACCCCATGCAGATGTACCTTTCGGACATCTTCACGATCTCGACGAATCTCGCCGGGATCCCGGGGATCTCCGTTCCCTGCGGTTTCACGGAGGCGGGACTTCCCGTCGGGGTCCAGTTCCTGGCGGGCCATTTCCAGGAGGGGCGCCTGCTCCAATGCGCCTCGGCTTACGAGAAAAACGCGCAGATCGAAAAAAGGAGACCCCCGCTGTAATGGAATTCGAACCGGTTATCGGGCTGGAGATCCACGCCCAGCTTCTCACGGATGCCAAAATTTTCTGCGGCTGCTCGGCAAAATTCGGAGCGGCGCCCAACACCCATACCTGCCCGGTCTGTCTGGGAATGCCCGGGGTGTTGCCGGTGCTCAACCGGAAGGTCGTGGCGTTCATGATCCGAATGGCCTTGGCCACGAACTGCAAGATCAATCCGGAGTGCGCCTTTGCCCGGAAAAACTACTTCTACCCCGATCTTCCCAAGGGGTACCAGATCTCCCAATACGCCGCACCGCCCGCCGAGCACGGCTGGGTCGAGGTGGAGA
>JAQTRB010000103.1 GCA_028712015.1 Syntrophales bacterium | reverse complement strand
CGAACCCCGATCCCGAGAGGGCCGTCGCGCGGCATGAGATGGCGGGGACGGTGGACGATTTTCTGGCCGCCGCCGTTCATGCCCTCCGGCCAAAAGGCCGGTTTCGGCTGATCTATCCCGCGACGCGTACGGTCCAACTGCTTACGAAGATGAGGGATCGCCGGGTCGAACCCAAACGGCTGCGGATGGTCCATTCCCGGCCCGGCGATTCGGCGGTCTTTGCTTGGGGGGAGGGGGTGAAGGGGGGGCGGGGGGGATTGTCCGTTCTGCGGCCGCGTTTCATCCATGAAGATGCGGGCGGCTACACCCGGGAGATGGCGGAGATCTTCAGCGATCATTACGCTTATCCAGCTCGCGGCGGCGACCGATCTCTCCGGTCATGACCCTTTCGAGAATCTTCCTGAGTTCCGGGTCCCGGACGGCGGCGAGGCTCACTCGCATCATCTCCCGGTCGCGTTTCGGGAGCAGCGCGGGGACAAGGGTCTTTGGAGGGGCGCCGGCCGTTTCGGCAGGGGGCGTCGGGATCTCGCCGATGGACAGGTAGATGCTGCGAATCTCCTCCTTCCCGGACAGCTCGTTCAGTTTCAGGAGGATCTCTTCCTTCATGAACTGGAGCTGATGCAGCCAGACCGGGGAGGAAACCAGCACATAGAGAGCCCCCCGTTTGACCGTTTCCGGCAGGGTCCGGGCGGCGATTTGGGGTCCGACGGCCTTCTGCCAGAGGTCGATCAGGCGCCGGTCCGGCGTCTTGTGGGGGATGTTGCGCTTCTTGAGAACCTTCCGGAGGATCTCCCCGATCATTTCCGGTTTGGTCGATGATATCCTTTTACGCATGGCTTTTTTTCGCATACATTGTCGATCGGGTCAAGGGGACCCGTTGCGACTTTTTCCAGGGAGGGATAGAAAATGAATTTGATGGATCTGATCGGCAGGGTCAAGAAACACCCTGATTATGAACGGGTGGGAATGATCCTCTGCCACAACGGGGTCGTGCGCGGAACGGCCCGGGACGGAAGGCCCGTCAAGGAACTCACCGTCAAAGCCGATCGCGCCCGCCTGACGGAAATTGTCAAGGAGATGAAAGCGCGGCCGGGGATCGTCGAGGTTCTCGCGGAGGTGCGCGAAGGGAAGCTGCGCGTCGGGGAAGACGTGATGATTGTGGTCGTGGCCGGCGATCTCCGGGAACACTGCTTTCCCGTTCTGCGGGATACGGTGAACACGATCAAACGGGATGTGACGACGAAGACGGAGATTTGAATGCAGGGCCGCCGTTCAACGTCTTGAATACCCCCGGCACCTTGTTCCCCGGCGCTTTCCGCGGGGTCGGCGCAGAATAGTGAGACGGCATCCTCTTCAGAATGAAAGATGACCTGCAGCTTGCGGGGAAGATCTCCCGTCAGCCGCCGGCGGGAATTGGTGCCGACGCTTGAAAAATCGGAAGTTTCATGGTAAATTGCAACATGATCTTTTGCGGATCTGGTCTGGCGGGCGGGTTGCGGCGAAAAGTGAAAAATGTCCGGTTCAGCGATGACGCAGATCCCATGCCGGGCGGGGTGTTTCCGGAACAGTGATCATCAGGATGGTAACGTGTCGGATCGGTTTCAGAAACAGAGAAGGAAGATGGTCGATGTCCAGATCCGGGCGAGGGGCATCTCCGATCAGCGGCTTCTGAAGGCCATAGAGAAAATTCCGCGTCATCTTTTCGTTGATGAAGGCCTGATCGATCAGGCCTATAACGACAATCCTCTTCCCATCGACCGGCAGCAGACCATCTCCCAGCCCTATATCGTTGCGCTGATGACCGAGGCCATGGAATTGACCGGACGCGAAAAGGTGCTTGAGATCGGAACCGGATCCGGTTATCAGACGGCGCTACTGGCCGAACTGGCCGAGAGGGTCTTTTCCATTGAACGCATCGCCGTACTGGCGGCCGGGGCAAGGCGGGTCCTCGATGCGCTGAACCATTACAACGTGGCTATCCGGGTGGGGGACGGAACCTACGGATGGCGCGAGGAATCCCCTTTTGACGCGATCCTGGTGACGGCCGGCGCCCCGTCGATTCCCAAAATTCTGATCGAACAGCTTACCATCGGCGGTCGTCTCGTCATTCCGGTGGGAAGCCGTCACTCTCAGACCCTTCTGAAGCTGACCCGTCTTTCGGAAGATCCGGAAGACGTGAAACGGGAAGATCTCGGCGGGTGCCGTTTTGTGGATCTGATCGGGGAGCACGGATGGGGAAACTGATTCGCACAATGCTCCTTTCCCCCTTTTACTCATGCCGCACGCCTTATCGGGAGTTCATCGGATTGGTTCTGGCTGCTCTGTTGATCCTCTCCTGTTCGGGCTATCCTGTTCGCGGAGACCATCCACGGGGAATCTATCATCTCGTTAAGAAAGGAGAGACCCTTTCAAGCATCGCCCGGGCCTATCAAGTCGATCTGCAGGAGCTTGCGGAGATCAACAACGTCGGCGATCCCAATCGGATTGAGACGGACAGCGTGATTTTCGTCCCCGAGGTGAATCAAATCGTGGACGATGTCATGACGGCGGCCCGGCCGGTCCTGCCCCCGACCGCACCCGATGTGAAACGGGAGCCCGAAAAGGCGCCCAGCGTGGTTTTGAAAACGGAAATTCCGGGAAAAAAAGAACCGGCGCTTGCGGAGGCGCGAAAGGAACCGGCTCCGGCCGATGCGTCGGCGAAAGATCGCGCGGAACGATCCCCTAAAGGCAAGGGTGATTCGATTCCCGATCGACCTTCCGAAAAACCGGAAAAAAAGAAAATCGCCGATCCGCAGCTCAAGCCCAGGCAACCCGAGATCGGCGAAGAGCAGATCCGGTTCGACAAAAAGCGCTTCATCTGGCCGGTCAAGGGGAAGGTCGTCTCCCGCTTTGGAATCCAAGCCAACCGTATGTATTATAACGGTATTCGAATCGCAGCGGATGCGGGAACGGCGGTACAGGCGGCGGCGGACGGGCTCGTGATCTTCTCCGCCCCTCTCAAGGATTATGGCGAGACGATCATCATCCAGCATGATGAACAATACGCGACCGTCTATACGCACCTTGGACTCAGAATCGTCCGCGGGGAAAGCCGGGTCAAGAAAGGGGACCGGATTGCCTTTGTCGGCAAGGCCGATGAGCGGTCGGAAGCCTATCTTCATTTCGAGGTTCGTCACCGAAACAAGGCGCGCAACCCGCTTTTCTTTCTTCCCTGACGATGAGAATGGCGGTTATCTTTCCGGAAACGAGGTGGATGAACGCGAGTGTGATACAAGAATACTCGGACAATACTCGGGAATACTGTTGACTATTCCTACGGAATTTGATATGTTACTACGTTCTAAATAAATATTTCAGGTGTGATCATGTTCAAGGTGGGAGATTTGGCGGTATATCCGGCACAGGGGGTCGGGGTGATCGAGGCCATCGAAAACCGGGAGGTCGGGGGGAAAAAGCAACTGTTCTATATCATGAAGATCATGGGCAACGGGATGAAGATCATGATTCCCATGAATAGCGCAAAATCGGTCGGACTGCGTGAAGTGATCATGGAGACAGAAATCCCCAAGGTTTATGCAATCCTCCGCAAGAAGGACGTTACAATAGACAAGCAGACATGGAACAAGCGGTACCGGGAATATCTGGAGAAAATCAAAACGGGATCGGTGTTCGAAATTGCCCGCGTCCTGCGCGACCTGTTCATTCTGAAAAGCGACAAAAATCTCTCCTTCGGGGAGAGGAAAATGATGGATACGGCGAAGAACCTTCTCATCAAGGAGATTTCGGTGGCGAGCAATGCCGAAGAGACCAAGATTGAAGAAGATCTGAGGGTCATCTTCACCATACAATGACAACCTTCCGTCATTTTTTCCGGAAGTTCAGCCGCCTGCAACAGAGAATCGCAACGGGATCCGACGGGATCTCAACATCATCACCGGGAATGCCCTCGTTCCACGATATGGTCGGAGTGCTTGCAAATAATCGGAGGCATTATGAAATCAATCGAAAAGGAGGTGAGGGGATGTGATTGTGAAGATTATCTTGATTCTGGCCTGCTCGTTGAGCGGTTATTCGATTGCCTACCACAGCTATAGCCAATGGTGGCAATGGACGGTCGGACTATTTTTAGGTTTATTGATCGCCATCTTCGTCATCAAGATCGAACAGGCCATCCGCAAGGTCGCCCTGCGGGTGATTCTGGGCGGCGTCGTGGGGATGATCATCGGCCTGCTGATTGCCTTCTTATTTGTATACGGCTTAAGTTTTGTCAGCAACATCATGGAAAAAAGGCAGGTCGTTCCCTGGATCTACTCGCTGCTGACCGGTATCATGGGCTATCTGGGACTGGTCCTCGGATCAAAAAAAGTGGAGGAGGTCAGTCTGTTCGGGTGGGGACCGGCCAAGGAGATCAGCGATTATCGCATTCTGGATACCAGCGTCATCATCGACGGCCGGATCGCGGACATCTGCGACACCGGTTTCATGGAGGGCAACCTGATGGTTCCCCGCTTCGTCCTCGATGAGCTTCAGTACATCGCCGATTCATCGGATTCGATGAAGAGGGCCCGCGGCCGGCGGGGGCTGGATATCCTGAACCGGATGCAGCGGGGAAGCGGCATTTATATCGACGTGGTCGACCATGATTTTCCCAAGATCAAGGGAGTCGATGCCAAGCTGGTCGCCCTGGCCAAGAAAACCAACGGAAAGATCATCACGAACGATTTCAACCTCAACAAGGTGGCGGAGTTGCAGGGGATCAAGATCCTCAACGTCAACGAGCTGGCCAACGCGTTGAAGCCCGTCGTTCTGCCGGGAGAACAGATGACCGTCAAGATCATCAAGGACGGGAAGGAACCGGGGCAGGGGGTGGCCTATCTGGATGACGGCACGATGATCATCGTGGACAATGCCCAGAAATACCAGGGAATGACGGTGGAAGCGATGGTCACGAGCGTGCTGCAGACCACCGCCGGACGGATGATCTTTTCGGAACTGAAATCGGTCCTTTCGGATAAGAAGTCCTCCGGGATGAACTCGAAGCCGTAACGGCATCCGGGTCCGGCGATGCGAAATCGCCGGACCCTTCTGTCTCTAGGGCGGCGCCATGAAAACGGTTGCAATTGTTCCGGCAGGGGGAACGGGAAAACGGATGGGAAGCCGACTTCCCAAACAGTTCCTGTCGCTGGCCGGAATCCCCATCCTCGTTCACACCCTCAAGGTATTTCAACATTCTCCGCTGATCGATAAAATTCTCCTTGCGGTTCCCGAAGGAGAACTGGCGGGCGTGCAACGGAACATCGTCGAACGGTTCGAGCTGTCGAAAGTCAGCCTGGTTCTCGCCGGCGGACCCGAACGTCAGGATTCGGTGCGGAATGCGCTGGCGCATGTGAGCGAAGAACACGACATCGTTCTTGTCCATGACGGCGTCCGCCCTTTCGTAACCGAGGATCTGATCGAACGGGTCGTCGCCGAAACGAGCGTATTCGGCGCCGCGACCGCCGGTCTTCCGGTCCGGGACACGGTGAAAGAGGTCGATCGGAAGGGGTGTGTGACGAGGACCGTTCCGCGGGAAAACCTTTGGCTGACGCAGACCCCGCAGGCCTTCCGCAGAGAATTGATCCTCGCCGCTTACGAGAGGGCCGCAACGGACGAATTTTACGGCACGGATGACGCTTCGCTGGTCGAGAGAACGGGGATTCCCGTCCGGATGATTCCCGGCGATGCGGACAATATCAAGGTGACGACACCGGAGGATCTGGAACGGGGCGAGAAGATCGTTTGCGGGAGAGAGGAATGAAAATCGGATTCGGCTATGACAGCCATCGTCTCGCGACGGGGAGAAGGCTGGTGCTGGGCGGAAAAGAGATCCCGCACGAAAAGGGTCTTATGGGCCATTCGGACGCCGACGTGCTGATCCATGCCGTCTGCGACGCGATCCTTGGAGCCGCGGGTCTGGGCGACATCGGAAGGCAGTTTCCGGACACGGATCCCGCCTACCGGGACATCGCCAGCCTGGTCCTGCTGGAGAGGGTGAGGACGCTTGCCGATGCAAAGGGTTTTCGGATCCGCAATGTGGACTCCACGGTTGTACTGGAGAAGCCGAAATTGGCCACCCATCTTTCGGAGATGGCGGAAAATATAGCCGGCGTTCTGCGAATTCCCGCTTTGCAAGTGAGTGTCAAGGCCAAGACGAACGAGGGGATGGGGCTTGTGGGCGCGGGGGAGGGCGCCGCCGCGTTTGCGGTTGTCCTGGTCGAAGACGGGGATGCCGCGTGAAGCGATGAGAAATATCCGACTG